>NZ_DAMDAY010000111.1:0-14964 GCF_032093475.1 Lysinibacillus sp.
TCAATTAACTATATTGAGGTATTTCCGTTGTCATAAAATTACAAAGAAATGCACACTCGTTTTCACATATCTATTTTATCACATAAAAAAAGCTGACACTGAAATGATTATGTAAAAAAATATCGAATACAATTACAAAAATCCTATTAGAATCGCCCTTTTAAATTGTCCTAAAAGTTATTGCCTTCGAATAAAATGCAAGTACATTTGATAATTGGAGGATAATTTATGGATTCTATGTTTACCTATATCTTTTTAGGCATATCAATGGCTGCAACAATTGGACCTGTTAAGACTGTACTTTTAAATACAGGTTTAAAAAATGGCTTTTTTCATGCATGGTTTTTTAGTCTGGGTGCCATAGCGACGGACATTATATATATGTTTATCGTATATTTTGGAATTGGCCAATTTGTCAATTCCATTTGGTTGAAAACAATACTATGGTCTTTCGGCTGTTTTGTTCTTTTGTACACCGGTATCGAAAGTTTACTGTCGCTACATAAAATTGAGATGGATTCGAAAACTGGTAAAAGAACTCGACTGAGACAATCCATCATGACCGGATTTTTCATGTCTTTTTTGAATCCGCTAACCATCCTTTTCTGGCTGGGAATATACGGCTCCATACTTGCAAAAAACGCTGGTATCTCTACAGGGTATGAAATCATTTTGGTAAGCATCGCCATCTTGATTGGCATTATTTTTGTGGATTTTATTTATGCCTTTTTATCCAGTGTCGCTCGGAAATTATTGTCTACAAAACTTTTGAAAACGGTCTCTTTTATCTCAGCCTTATTAATGATTGGTTTCGGGATCTACTTTGGCAAGCAGGCTTACCAAGTGTTATTCCAATAATCTCACCAACAGCGCATAAAATGAACACGAAAGGAAACCATACCTTTAAAAGAATATTAGTCGAGGTGTGGTAATGGACCAAGAGAAGGTTAATGTAAGTGTCTGGTGTATTGTAAGTTTGACTTCTATTCCGCTCATCATGACACTGGGAAATTCGATGCTTATTCCCGTGCTCCCGATACTGGAAGATAAGGTCGGGATCACTTCATTTCAATCGAGCATGATCATAACTAGCTATTCAGTCGCAGCTATTTTTCTTATCCCAGTAGCTGGCTATTTATCGGACCGCTTCGGTAGAAAAATCGTCATATTACCGAGCTTAATTTTAGCTTTAATTGGTGGTCTGATTGCCGGATTTGCTTCATGGAAAATGGATGACCCGTACACAATAATTATTGTTGGCAGAATAATTCAGGGAATAGGGGCGGCTGGTGCCATGCCGATCGTTTTGCCTCTTGTAGGTGATCTTTATCAGGATGATGACGAAAAAATAAGTTCTACATTAGGAATAATTGAAACATCTAACACGTTTGGGAAAGTGTTAAGTCCCATTTTAGGTTCAATATTTGCCGCTTTTTTATGGTTCCTGCCCTTCTTTTCCATTTCAGCGCTTAGTCTGATTTCAATTATACTTATTTTCTTCTTCGTTAAAGCTCCTAAAGATGATGATGAACCATTGAAGTTCAAAGAGTTTTTACGTAATACAAAAAAAGTTTTCAAGGAGGAAGGAAAATGGTTGTATACCGTATTCCTTAACGGAGTCCTTGTAATGCTCATATTATTTAGTATGCTATTTTTTTTGTCAGAAAACCTCGAGAAAGTTCATGATATAAAAGGGATTAAAAAAGGGTTTGTCCTGGCCATTCCCCTTTTATTACTTTGTATCGCTTCATATATATCCGGTCGAAAAATTAAAGGAAACCTGGGAAGGATTAAAAAAATAATCATTGTCTCCTTGATAGCAATGTCTGTCAGTATTGTCTTCGTTGGGTTTACAAGCAAAAAACTGATACTTTTATTAGTCGTAACGAGTATAGTGGGGATTGCTATTGGTGCACTATTGCCTGCACTTGACACAATTATTACTGACAATATTAGAAAAGAGTTAAGAGGAACCGTATCCTCTTTTTACAGCTCAGCGCGATTTATAGGCGTTGCAGCCGGCCCTCCTATTATGTCACTTGTCATGAAAAACTATCTCAATGCCAGCTATATTACGGCAGGTGTATTGGGATTCATTCTCCTGTTCGTTGTCCTAAAATTTATCAAAATAGAAGATATTGAAAATAAAAATGAAATGGCATAAAAAAGAAGGACCTTCAGCTATTGAGACTGAAGGTCCTTTTTTGAAAGCACAAAGACATATTATTATTGTCATTATCTAGTTGCTCGCATCTTCCATTATAATCGACTACTTTAGGAGCTGTAGTAGGCCCACAACTTGGTTCAAACAATGGAAAATTTGTACAGTATCTTTGGTATACATTTGCTTGAAGGTGAAGTGTGTCTAGAAATACAAAAAAACGGGTAAAGAAAACACAGCTGAAGCAAACAGGAGGTAATTTTTAATGAAGAATCAAGTTATTGGTGTATACGATAATGAACATAGAGCGGCTGAAGTTGTTGAAGATTTAAAAGAGAAAGGCTATACAACTGAGGAAATTTCAGTTATTACTAAAAAAGCAAAAGAATTATCTAAAAACACACTGGAAGTAAAACCCTCCACTATAGATGGAGCCCTTGCTGGAGCTGCAACTGGAGCTGCAATTGGCATAGCAGGCGTGATAGCAGGATTATCCACTGTTTTGATTCCTGGATTTGGCGCTGTGTTGGCTGCAGGTCCTATTATTACAACAATTGGGGGAGCAGTCGTAGGGGCTAACTCTGGTGCTGGCGGGTTAAAACATGCTCTTATGGAAATTGGAGTCCCAGATGATGCAGCTGAACGTTATTCTAACGACGTTGAGGATGGTAAAATTCTGATATTTCTTCATCCCAAAAAGTGAGGGCGAAATGAATGCTCAATGTTCGCATAAATAACACGCAGTGATTTTAACTAATAATTGTAAATCGCTAGATGTATTAGCTTCCCTCGGGAATTAACTCTATTATGGAAAGCACATAAGATTGCGTTTCTTAAAATATAGGTTTGATTCCTGCCGAGGGCGTAAGAAAATTAGTGAGCTTGTAAAGTTTTGTATAGGACCTTTTGTGTTTGAGTGCTTTTCAATTGTTGAAAACACGCAAAATAAGAAGTTCCCCTAAAAGGACTTCCATTTAGGAAGTCCCCTGCTTGCCATAATCCTTCGTTTAAAGCATGATTTTATTTAATTATAATTCCTTGTTTTGGCACCCGGATTTGGTCTCATGCCATTCATACTTCACCCAAAACACTGCATTTCCACATTGTACTTTAATATACTCCTCGTTTTCACCTATAACCTTTCCTTCACCTTTTACAATTAAAAGCAGTTGGGGTACAACAGCCTGGTGATACCCAATTATTCGACCAGTTCCTAAAAATCCATATCCGAATTGCGCAAGATTAAGATTAGTTTATCAACAAACCGTTTGTGTCAAGGAAAGAATGATCTTTTTCAATTCTCATTCTAAAATGGTTCATTATTCTTATCTGTTCTTCCGTTAAGTTTTCTTTATTCCAATACATATGCATCAAGCTATACTCAAAGATTTCTTTTAATTTGATAAATAGAGGAAGTTTATCTAACATTTCCTTTGGGAGATTGTTTTCCTCTTGGTATCCTTCGATGATTGCTTTTGTAATACCTCTTCCATAGTCAATGATGTTCCCACCACCGACAAATGAATACTCGATCGCACTATAGATGGGAACAGCTAAATCAAAGATATAAAAGTTCTTCTCACAATCTTGAAAATCAACCATTGACAGCTTTAAATCTTGATCTACTAATATATTCTCTAACCATAAGTCACCGTGTAACAATCCATAATTCGAACTGTCTTGTGGCATGTTTTTTATTGTACTTAATATTTCTTGTGCCACATCTCTAATCGTAGTCTCTTCCTCAGGAATGTATTTCAAGAATGCATACTCCTCATTTTCATACCAATCATTGATATATCTAGTCGGATGTATCTCCTCAAATTTTCTAGAGAGGCGATGTAATTTACCTATTTGTCTACCTAACTCTTTTAAAACATTTGCATTCCATTCATTCCTTGGTAAATGGTTACCAGCTGCGGATTCATAAAGAACAGTTAATAATTCCTTGTTATTTAAGGTTATCTTTTCTACCACTCTACCCTTTATTGAGACAATTGCAGGTGATACACCTAGTCCTTCATTATGTAGGTAGTTTGTATATGTAACCTCTTCTAATTGTTCATCATAACCTTTGTAGTTTGTTATTCTTGCAAAGTATTCACCTTGTGTTGCGGTACAGCGAAACATTTCATTTGTTACTGCTTCAACTTTTATAAAATCCACTGGATATATTTCGTTGAGTAATTCTAGTAATTTTTGTTCCATGTCATCGCTACCTCCTGTCTAAATAAGTAAGAGTTTAAATCAACTAATTAATAACAGAATTTATCAAAACTTACATTTAAATAATAACATAGATTATCCAATTTATGATTTAAAGTAATAGTCAATTAAAAATTGAAACCTTATTTTTTCAAGGTAATTCATTTAAATACATGATGCTCAAAAATACATAAAAACGTCATTAAGGAATTTTTCCCTAATGACGTTAAACAACATTCCATTTTCGGTTTTTTGTCTACTAAACTCTATGTTTATAAACCAACTTACCGCAATGAGCTATTACTTAAACTCAATTTCCTCTTCCGAAGCCCCTTTCGTATAGGTGATGTTCGCTTCAGTAGGTAAATTTCGTATCTCTTTTACATTTTTTCCTTCGATAATTATTTTTCCAATTTGTGTACCTTTAAAATCAATAATAGCATTTCCTTTTTTCGGACTAATTGTTACTGTTTTGTCTGCGAATCCTTCCCCGTGGAATTCTGCATATTCACTAAATACCGCGATTCCATTTTTAATGTTCGTATTTTTCCCTAACGTTAGCGAAATACTTTCGCGATTCATTATTAACTTACCTGTTTTGTAGTTATCAAAGTTGTATACATTTTCAGGTATGATTGGTGTTGGGACTTCCTCATTCCCTGCCTTCAAATCAATTTGAACTAAGACTGGGTCATGATCCGATGCACGCCCTTGTGCTTCTGTAAAGTTCGCATTCATATGAATTAAGTCAATTTTCGCATCATCAGCAAGATTATTCGAAACTAAAATATGATCCAACACTTGATTGTTCCCTTGGAAGAAGTACGTAAATCGGTCTTGCTCTGGAGCTTTATCTACCATATTCGTTAATACATCACCTTTTAATGTTTCAAGAGCTGGTGTGAATTCAAAGTCATTCATGTCCCCTGCTACAATGATATTTAATTCCGGATTTATGGCAAGTCCTTCATCGATAAAATCATTGATTGCTTGAGCAAACTGAATACGTTTCGTTACGGATTCTAACACCGGCGGCTGCGTTGGTCCCCACAGTGAGCCATCCCCACCTTTAGAATTTAAGTGAGCTCCGATAATAACTACTCGTTCTTCCTGGAATTCAAATTCTGCTGCAATTGGTTTACGTGTATCTACAAATTTTGATGGATCTACAAAGCCAGGATTTAAAGCAAGGCTTCCATCTGCTGTCCACGTATTCGCTTGGTCACCCAATCCCTTTGTACCTGTCACTAACGAAACACGCGTCGGGTTATATAAGTAACCTACACGAATATTACCACCAGGTGCACCACCTACTGTATTGTTAAGTGGCATGACGTCAATCCAATCATAAGCAGGGCCACCAGCAGCTTTAATCGCATTAATTAATCGCATGTAGCTTTCTGATGCATCAGCATTTCCTGAATCAATTTGCCCATCATTATCTTGTACCTCGACTAATGTAATAATATCTGGTGACTTCATATTTTTCACAAATGTCGATGCAATTCTGGCTACTTTTTCATTTGATGTGTTGGCAGGATTATTCGAGAAGTTTTCGATATTATAAGAAGCGACATTTAACTTGTCCGCTACTGGTTCGAGATGCGTCACTTCTTGTTGAATATTCGCCTTTGTCACTTCCGGGAATACTTTATTCGTGTTCAGTCGATAGCCATCTGTAAAATTCTCTACAAAACCGATAAGGGCTTCATTAAAACGATCACCTGAATCATAGTTTTTCCCTGCTACCCCTTCAAGCATAATTTTTTCGGGGTTATAATCATCGGCCGCAATATTTAAACCGCCATTGACATTAAATGTATTATTGGTTGTGCTCGGTACAACAATTGGAGAATCATTATTATATATTGGTCCAATCACTCTTGCATCTGGGAATGATACGCGCATATACTCGATTGATTCCCAAAAATCGATACCATCTTCTTGTGGATCAAAAATGCTAAAGGCATCATTATCGATTATTTTATTTGGTGGGAATAGGTCCTCTCCTATCACAAGCGCTTCTGGAATTACTGCTGTACCTGTTTTTGTAATATTGGCTGCTGAAATTTGCGTATCTTTCAATCGAGAGTTGCCACCCTCTTCCATCACTTTTCCTGATACTTTAATAATGTCCCCTACCGCTACATTATGTGCAGACTTATTTACCTTGATCGCAGTTGATTTTACGCCATCGAATGCCGAATCGACTTCTTGCATAATGAAGCTCGATGAATTAATAACGAATGTTACTATTCCCTCCACATCATTTACCGTTAAATCAACATATGGTGATGTATGACTTGCCCCTTGAATATCACTAATCTTGGCATTTTTAGTATCAATAATTTCATAAACAAATGTAGCCATTGCACTGTTTGTTAAACCTTCTTTTACCGCAATCGCTTTAATCGTCATTGGTTTATTAACAAGGATTTCCTCTGTATACTTTGTACTTGCTGTTGTTGGTGTAGAGCCATCCATTGTGTAATAAATCGTTGCACCTTCTGTCATTGTAGAAAGCGAGACTTTCGTGCCAGCTGTTACGCCTCCAACGTGAGAAGCTTTGATATCCTGCACCTTTGTTACATCTTCAATAATGCGAATCGGGAGCAGTTGATGGTTTGTATATTGACCAATAATCCCTGTAATTTCCCCATACGTTTTTCCACTCACTAAACCTGAGTCTCGTGTTTTATCGTAAATAGCAAATGTACCAACTTCGTCAGTTCCTGTAAAGTTTTGACCCGAACCAGTAATGGCCACATTTTTAATTGTTACTAATTTCGATTCATTGTCTTCTGCAACCTCATTACTCTTGATAATGTGTGGCTCTGGTAATGTCGAAGGAACAGGCACGCCAACAAGCGAAATATTCATTAATTGCTTGAGTCCGCTATATTCAGCTACTTGACCTTGCACCGTCACCCGATCACCGACATTTGCAGTAAGACTATCTGCAGGATAAATGGCTATCGCCGCTCCATCTTCATCTTGAATATGTGCTGTAGCTGTTTCTAATTTTGCTGTTACAATACCTGATACGATGACAGTTTGTCCGATTTCTTTATTTCGTGCTTCCGTAATGGAAATAACGGTCGGCTCTTCTTTCACTGTAAAATTAAAGGACGCAACTTCACTATCGTCTAAACCAGTTGCAGTAGCAAATGCTTTAATTGTCATGGCTTTATTTACAACAATGCCCGCTGCTGCATCATAAATCTCACTAGCTGTTGTTGGTTCAGTACCATCTATCGTGTAATAGATTATTGCATTTGGTGTATCTGTAGATAATGTTACTTTTGTTCCTGCATAAACTTCGCCTGTTGCTGGTAAAGCTTTAACACTCCCCACTTGAGTTGGCTCATAGTTTGATACTAATTGGAAGCTTTCCGCGCTTAACGTTTTTAATTGATATGTCCCGTTAAAAATTGACGCAATCCCTGTCACGGTGATGACATCATTGTTATTGAATCCATCTGCTTCAAACTGAGAGAACTGATAGCCTGTACGGTTATCATGGCGAATTAACAGCTCGTTATTTGCAGCATCGACCGCTTTAAATTCAAATATACCATACGTACCAGATGGCGCTAAATCTTTAATCTTCACATTTTCAATTGTAATTAATTCACCTTGTAAACTGTCATCAATCGGAAGAGTCACTGTTTGTGGTGCAGGTGCTGTCCCTGTAGAAAGTCGTTCAATTGTCGGTGAATTAAATTGAACTTCTCCACTATATAAACTAGTTTTCCCTGTGATTTTGACAATATCTCCGACAGCTAAGCTCCCTGCTTCTGCAGAACTAGAGAAGACATATACCCCTGCTGTCTCATCCTGTACATAGAAGGCCTTGCCTCCCCAGCTACCAGGTGTTGTCGTAACCGTCCCTTGAATTTGAACTGTGCGGTCAGTTCCAACAGCTGCACGAGCTTCGGCAATTGTTGCTGTCTCGGGAGGATTTGGTTCAGTTGTATCATCCCCAACAAACTCAATTGAAGTTGGTGATTTTAGCCCTGCATGGTTGCCAAAATATTTTTCTAGTGAACCTGTTATTTTAACTTTTTTCCCAAGATTACTTGGGTTAGTATATAAACCGAAATTGGCTCTATAGGAGCTTGGTAATTGAATATACAGCATTTTCGTGACATCTGTTTCACCCGGTGTATCGGCAATCGCAATATTTGTGTCACTATCTGCTATCACTGAATATGAAGTTTCACTTTTGGCAAACCCTACGATATATCCTTCTACAGTAACATTACTCTTCACTGTGGTTGGATCAAATTGATTGACCGCTTCCCCCACTCCAATAGCCTCTGTCGAATCAGCCTTTACAACTGTAAAGTAAGGCAAAATCATTGAAATGACTAGTAAAAATGATAACGCAATTTTGGAAACGAAATTAATTTTATATCTCTTCATTCGTTTAGCTCCTTATATTTTTTTATTAATGATCAAAGAGTTTCTGTGAAGTTATTCAATTACTGTGTTCCCCTCACCTGTAAACCTAACGAAACTGATAAACCTGTTACCAATTGTAATTTGGGTATTAGGTTCCTACTATCGGTGAAATAGTTAACGCAATTTTTTAATTCCACCAAATTCCCATACTTAGAGTACTACCTCCCTCATTCCTATTTTAAGAATTCAATTAACAAAATTTTGGTCACCAAAATCTTGATTAACATATTAATTTTAACAGATAAATAATAAATACATTGTAATTTACTATTAATATTCTAAATTTTATGTAAAATAGTACATTATAAATCTTTTACATAGTTAATGAGAATCGTATTAACAGGCCTTTTATCCTGTTGAATTTCATTTCTAGTAACTATATTTTCTCAGAAGGAAAAACGGTAGCATAGGAAGGCGCTTTCCACAGGGACTGACATGGAAGTGGCGGCCCATTTGACTAGACAGCGATAACATTTTCTCCTTACTGTTATCACAATGCGAGACGTAAAAAAGCTGATGAGTATCATCTACTCATCAGCTCAAAATGGTTCGTGTTACTTCCAACTATTTGTTAGTGGCAACATCTATTTATTATAATCGCTCTAAATCTTGGTATTCTTTCATATAAGGACCATCCTCTGCAACATAGGAATGGTACAATGCCTTTACTGCAAAATTTTTCTCTAAACCCATTTCAGATTTTAGCTTTTTTAATTCATCATGCAACGTTCGATGTTCATTGATAAGCTTTAGCATAGTTGTTTTATTATATTTCATTATATCCGTCCTTTTTGTTGATCTGTGGAAATGCAAAATCCTCTGGTATCTGATGATAGAATATACGACAATCTCTCTTACTTATGATACGGTTCACCGTGATTAATTTAAACTTGTGTATTTAAAAATAATCCATTCCTCTCCAATATAGCCCATTTCATGAAGAAAGACCCTTCCATACTAAAGAAATGTGCCCGTTACACTTAACAAGGAATATTAGCTTGTCGATTTAGCAGTGGCTGCTTCCTCTTACAAAACTATGCAGGGCATACATCCAACCCAAGCTCTGACCTTAGGCATAAACTGGTTATAAGTCTAATTTTAAAAAGGAGTGAATCTGACATATGCGATATATGGAAGAAATGCCTTTCTATGGCCAGAATCCAAGGGGGCTTGAAAATTGTTTATTTCGTTTCACGTATATGTGGCTTAGAAACGGTGACAATTTCTGGTTCTTCTTGACTACTGTGGGTCACGAAAGAGCTTATGGTTACAGGTTTTTCGGTGGAAGATGGAATCAATATTCAATTGCTTTAAGAGACATCGACTCCTTCCGTTGTTCTCCTCCGACTCCAACTCTATATTAGAAAACGGCTCCTTATAATCCAATTGTTCATTCTTACTTTAGAAACTTGAGGGCTTTCATTATTCGAAATCGTTTTTTGAATCTAATATAGTATACACCAAATACCTTGCGTGTTCCCTCAATCATGTATAAAACGTTAATCATTCGGTTAGCGTTTTTTATACTGAAATAGAATAAATGCCAAAACAAACTTAAAATTCAATCCTTCACCATTTCAATATAAAATTATACGTTTACTTTTCTCAAACAAACTGCCCTTTTCTTGAGAAATAATTCAATATATATGACTAGTATCGTTTTTTCTCATATCGCATTAATAGTAAATTTACCTTGTGGCGCTTTGATTTCAATATAATATTTTTCATGTCTTTTCAAGCCCTCTAATTTCACACTTGTTCCTGCCGGCACTTGCACTGCATCAATGACTATATTGTCGTTATCATCTTTTACTCTTACTAACACGTTCTTTTCATTATTCGCATGATTCACGATTGCTTTTCTCCAAAAAATACTATCAAATATGATATAGTTTTGATCATTAAACTTTACACCCTCCCATTCTTCCTTATCATCCGGTACAGTTGCAATTCCCCACTCATCTGGGAAAAAGATGTCATTGACAACCCCAACATCTTGTACGATCCATGCTCCTATTATTGTCATCATAAAGGTAATCATAACTGCTATAAGCACTTGAATACGTCGTTTTTTATTAATTCGTTTAAAAGGCTCTTTTGCTACGGTTACTTCTTTTGACATCACTTGAATGTTATTGGTTGGTTGCTTCATCATCTGTAAGTTTCGCTGACACTTTTCACAGTGTTCTATATGTTCTTCAACAGCTTTTGCAGTCTCTTCACTACAAATTTCATCCATATAAGATGGCATTAAATCTTTAATAATATTACAATTCATGCGGATCAATCCTTTCTGATAGTTTTAATTTCGCACGATAATAGGTCACTCTTGCCCAGTTTTCACTTTTATCAAATATCTCACCAATTTCTTTAAAACTAAGTTGAATCGATGTTCTGAGTAAAAAGATTTCCCGATATGGCTCCTGTAAACGATGAATTTCTTTATGTATAGAAATCAGTGTACTGCGCTTTATGACCGCGACCTCTGGTAAATCCTTGTTTGAAGGGATTTCTAAACCCAATTGCATCATTTTTTCTACACTGGCATTATGATGGTTCTTCTCCTTTTTTAAGTAGTTATAATAAGTGTGTTTAGCAATCTGGCATAGCCAGACAGATATTTTGCAATCACCGTTATAACGATGGATTGACTTAACCGCTTGATAAAACGTTTCTTGTGTTAACTCTTCCGCTAAATCTACATCCGATGTTAAACAAATAAGAAAACGTTTTACTTCATCTGCATAAGATTGATAGATTCCACTTAAATCCTCCACCTGCCCCCTCCTTTTCTTAACTATTAACTGGGATACTTATAAATAGAATTAAAATGCTTTTCGTTACAAGAAATTGTATTGTTTATAATATATCTTTATCCTACCCGAAGCACCCTTTAGTAACCTTTTATAAAAGAAATACACCTGATTGTTAAAGAAAAGGGTTTTTCTATAATCTCATATAAAATTTTTAATACGCTTCACCATAACATATCCACATAAAGTTTTATTAAAAAATAAGAATTAAAGTTGATTATGCTCTAATGGTCTGAAGGTTGTTATTTCCAAATCATTATGGTACTAGTAAAATCACGGACATCTAACCTGAAATAGTTTGAATTTCGAAGGTGATAATTTGAAAATTTCAATAGAAGGGTTCAACGGATTAATCTTAAAGATGTCTATTATTTTGAGACAGTTGACGGAAAGGTTTTTCTTTATTGCGAGGATAACGTTTTTTAGGTAAAACATAAGCTTTATGAGTTAGATTAATGGGGAACGTGCAGTTACATCAGGGCAGTATGTGCCTGTCCTTAAAAAATGCTTGGATTGTAAAGGGGTATACATATATAAAATTTTCCGAATTTGTACAAAGCATCATTTGGAATTTTTTGATTATCTTTGCACCTATACTCTTTATTATAGCTATTTTAAGACAAAGATATTATCCCAATATGGCTTTTGATTTAAAGTCAATTTATATCATTATTGCGTTTTCATTTTTAAGTGCACTAATGGGATTTATTTTATATTCTCCCAATGAAATAAGTGAAAAGAAAATGCGTATCAAAATTGCTATCCATTTATTCACCTCTAAGAGCTGACACAATAATTCATGAAAAATTAGGGTGTAGTAATGAGGTACTTGAAGACTATTTCACAAATCTTTGTAAAATAAAAGATACTAGTACTAATTTGGCTTTGGGGTATGTTAATGAAATAACTTATAAAGTTAATTAAAATTAATCCTCAAGCAATAGAAGGTGCTATAATGTATTTCAGCCTCAGAATTCCCCAAGTTAAAGAAGACTTCTCAACATGAATTTGAGAAAGTTAAGAGTGCGTTTATACAACAGTTATAGTTATTCACTTCCTTTTTTCGGAATTACATCATTAAAAGAGATCACCTCCTAATAAAGGATATATCCATATATTAGGGGTGCTCTCTAAAGTAATACTTTCACTTGTTATTTGAGTAAAATGACTTAGCGTCAATTCTTGATTAACTCTCCTAAAATTCCAATACTTACTATAAATAGACCAACCTATTCATAATGGTAAAATTTTCTACCTATATAGTTGTTATAAAATATAGGTGAATATTCAGGATATATTACCTATGTTGGCGAACAACATTGTTAAAGTAAAGATGATATACGTACTAGAAATACATATCCATACTATGTTTGTTTTAATTCTTTGATAATCATTTTTGGAAATTTTGATTATAAAAAGACATACATTTAAAGATAAAACTAGGGTAAGTATTGGATTCATCAAAACCGATGTAGCAACAATAAAATCAATCATTTAATCACACCTGTAATTTTTTTTTTAGAAATTAAACTTGATAGCGGTAGAAGTCATTTTAGTTTCTGCAGTCGTCGCACCTAATCCAATATCACCTGTTTTTATAGTTACTGTGATATTAAATGAAAATGTTGTATGTGTGTAATGCCCAAAAGCATTTGCACTTACGTCATTTTTATTTCCTTTAGATACCTCAACAGAAATATAGCCATGGTGATTACTTGCCCCAGCATTTGTACCTATTCCTTGAATATCAAATGTAGCTGCTAAACCTTGAGGACTTTTCTTCATATCTTTATAACTTCTTGAATGGTCTCCTACACCATCTTTCCATTTATATGAAAATTTTATAGTAGATGGCTCAATTACTGCACTATCATTATAAGTTAGTCCAACCATATCAGTAAGAGTAACATTAGGATTTTTTAACCAAGTAAAATTATTATGAAGCATTGTTCTTCCGTTGCCAAGTTTTGTAGCAGTAGTAGTCATGGACATCCAACTTGTTGTTTCTGTACAAATCGTACCTGAACAACTTGCTGCTGTAGCTGCTGGAAACGAATAGTTTTCCAAATTCATTTTTTGTAAACCATCAACTTCATTAAATTGTTCAACTTTTTTTACTTCGCCATCTTGATCAGATGTAATTTTATATATTGTTTCCGTTTGAACGAAAGGCTCTACTGGAATAGAGTTCTCATAGTGAGAGTATTCATCTAGTGTCATTGACTCAATAATTTGTTCTGAGAAACCTAATTGTCTCATATGTTCTTTTTGAGTTGATGATAACTCATTATTTTCTTCTGCATTGGCTATACTATTAAATCCAAATGCAAAAAATAATAGCATTATAAATGAGAATAAATCTTTTCTTTTCAACATAAAATTCTCCTTTTTGTATAGTGTGAGTATTAGATTGAATATTACGGTAATAATACCAAATATTACATATTCATTATTGCATTAATTTTCCTAATTGTAAATATTTTTACTAAAATATAAAATATTTGTGTATTTAGGTAACAAAAACCAAAAGAGTTATTAGAATTTTTTGACTATCCACTAAAAGGTATTGGTCATTTCAATCCCAAAAAGACATATTTATTTTCATCAAAATAGACTTAGGTATCTGCCATAACTGGATCACAAGGCTGGGACATAATTATTAGCAATTTGTTCGGTTTCCTTTAGCTAAAATATTTTGTCTCGGCTATTGATTTCTCGGAACGCCCTTTGCTCACTGTAACGGGACAAGGTAAAAGGCAACATCTATGCCAACTTCAATCAAAAATATACAGCAACTTCTGTCTTCCATTTGGCAAAGGAAATTTAAAAAAACTCTTGCACATACGATTAACTTCGACTTATATCCTGAATAACAGCTCTCTTCTTCCAATGCAGCTTCTGTAATGTTTCAAAATTAACTAAAATCGTTCCTACAATAATCGTTAACGTTCCGATGCCTGTTAGCCAAGAAATATATTCTTGATAGAAGATAACACCAAGCATTACGGCAATTAATGGTGAAATGTACAGCCATGTAGAAGGAAACACAGGATTTGTTCTTGAGACAAGCCAATAATAGATGCTATGACCGATCATAGAACCGACAATCGTTAAGTAAAGAAGTGAGCCGATGGAAGCTGGGCTTATAAGATAATGAAGCTGTATGTTCTCTGTAAACAATGACAACAAGATTAATAAGATCCCACCATGCATCATTTGCGCTGCATTTAAAGCAATCGGTGATGTCGTTTCAAACGTTTGGATGACATGCTTCGTATAAATCGTGCCAGATGCGTAAAAAGTTTCACCCAGTATAATGGC
>NZ_DAMDAY010000112.1:0-14690 GCF_032093475.1 Lysinibacillus sp.
ATAAAAGCCATTTAAATTTGTTATAATTTCGCCAGATTGAATAGTTACGAATTGTTTTTCATTCACGTTGATATGTATTTTATTAGGCAATTTCTTAACAAGCCCACTTAAAAATTTAGCAGAAATCACAACACTACCAGGTTGATAAATCTCCAGTACTTTTACTCCGTCAATCGTTAGAGGAATCACTCTCTCAATGATCATATCAGAATTGCTTCCGACGAGTACTAAACAATGATCATAAGCGATTATCTTAATACCTGCCAGAATGGGGAACGGTGTCTTTAAAGACACAGCTTTAGTAACGTCCGAAATAGCTTTGTTAAAACATTCATGATCTATGATAAATTCCATACAGAACACCTCATTTAATTGTCTATGAAACTATTTCGACAAAAAACAAGAATATCCTATCACAATCAATAAGGAATTTTTCTGAATAATGGATGATTTCTGACTAAACTATGGTAAAATAAACCATAATAGTAAACAAAGATAATTCCTTTGATTGGAGGTTAACCAGATGGATGAAAAGAGGAAGCGCAAATTTCAGGTCATTGGTATAGTTTTAATGATAGTCCTATTAGCTGCGGCGTTTGTGTTATTTTTCTTAGGTCATTATATGGTGGCGTTTGCCTTATTCGGAATTTTTATGCTCGTTCTGAATTTTGTTAGCAATTGGAAGGGACTTGATAATGCAGATTACGTTTATAGAAAAGTTCATAAGCATAATGAGAAGTGGTAATGGGGTACGCAAAACTTTGGTAAGTTGAATAAGAAGCTATTACATAAAACCGCTAGAGGATATGACCGTCTCTAGCGGTTTCCAGTTTCATCGAGTTTAGTAACTCATTACATAAAAAAGCATCACCAAGGAAGAGGAGTCAATTGGAGTTATTATCATGAGGGAACTATATGGCTTTGGGTACGATGCTTACTTTATTACTAGATATAATGGTAGATGGATACCGTTTGGAATTAAAGAAGGTTGTAAATAAATGTACTTTAATGGGTTCGATTGTTTAATTATGCGCTAACGACGATGCAAGTAGAAGGGCTTTGAATATTGTTGTGATATGGCAGCAAAGCATTGGGGGAGTAGTATGTTTATAATTAGAACAGTTATTTTATGGATTATTATATCAACTATGATAAATGCATATTTAATGACATTTCCTGTTCCTGTTTTACGAAAAAGAGGATACCCGGCTAACTATCTAATTAAACGAAATAATAGAATCGACATACAAAATAACAGGGAATGTGCAGGATTTTCAACAGCGTATGTGTTGCGACATTTTGGAATAGAGGCCGATGGTGAAGCATTATATTCTAGTTTCCCTAGTAAAATGAGGTCAGGTAATGTGTATCCAAAGGGCATCCGGACGGTGTTAAGGAAAAAGGGATTGAAAACAAGCTATTTTAAAGGAACAATAGATACATTAAAGTATGAAGTAAGTAAAGGAACACCCGTAATTGTTTTCATTAAAGTACATAAGGATTTTAATAATTTGCATTTTGTCCCTGTTGTAGGATATGACGAGCAGTTTGTCTATCTTTCAGAATCATTAAGGCAACTGGTGAATTGTAATGATGCTAACAATAGCTATAATCGTAAAGTTACTATTAAGGAATTTAAAAAATTGTGGAATGTAAAAAATATTACTATGCCTCTTTATAGCAATACTTATATAACAGTAGAACCTTTATCTTAACACACCGGTGCGATTAGGGTTACAGGTATGTGAAATAGAGGTTTTGTAAGTAAGTGATAGTTTGTAAAATGTTGTGAAAATTGACTTTTAATTCACAAAGATTTACAATTGGATTTAATAATTTATAAGGAATATGGGAAATACTAAATTCCTTATCAACTAAATAGCGTGTAGTAATAGGTGTAAATTGCGTGCAATTTGCTTAAAAGGGAAGTCGGTGAGAATCCGACACTGTCCCGCAACTGTAAATGTGAGCGACTTTTCAGCATCCACTGTCTTTGGACGGGAAGGAGAAAAGAAGCGATGATCATGAGTCAGGATACCTGCCTGTTACGAGTACACACCATAAACCTACGAGGAATAGGAGGTGGCATGTTGACAAAACAGAATGCTCTGTTCGTCACAGTACGTCAAACGCCCAAAGTTCATGAAGGGGTTCATCATCGGGCTCATTCACATTTACTTCGGGTTTGTTTGGCATTGTGTGATGAAGAAAGTTAATGTAAAGGATTTCCTCAAAGAATAGGAAGTCCTTTTTTGTTTTGAAAAAATGTACGCAAAGGGGATGCACGTATGATGTATGTAGAAATGAACATTTGTAAGCAACCACGCACAGAAACAGCCAAGAAAGCGAAAACGAGAATGGCGGTTGAATCACTGATCGATCAATTATTAGCAACGAAGCTCATTCGCAATGATCGTTTCTTTGAGCAAATTTTATATAATAAAGATATTATTTGGATCCAAAATGGGGAGGTCAATGGTCATCTTTTTGCGAAGGCAGCGGTAACTGATCAACTGAAAACGAAGACCAATAGCTTTATGATGTATATGCCGTCCAATCCAATTGTCTATGAGGTGAATGGGGAGCCGTACCATTTCATAACACGTATTGATTCAACACGGGCAAAGCCTAATCTTGAACGGCTGACATTCGAGCCAAAGCCTATTTTAAGTGCTGCACGAGTGAATGATTTACTATGCTCGATTGTGATGCGTTTTTATGAAACGTATATACAGGATTTAGCACCACAGCACGACAAACTCATCGCATTTGTACAGCAGGAATATGCCCAGTTTATTGAAGCGGTACAAGAATTAAATAATGATCATTTTAACTGGCATCCGCGCGGTAACGGCCATGAGCTTTTGCTGAAATTAATTGATCATTTACAACTTATCAAAAGTCATCCAGGCAAAGTGTTAATTGATTTCACAAACTCGCATGACTATGTAATCGTCCAACCAGCATATTTCGTGCACAAACCAACAAAAAAAGCAGTCGGTGCCCTATAAATATAAGCCCTCCAACCAACGGAGGGCTTATTTTAATTAAAGAATATCGCTGCTTGAGTGAAGAATACCCGCGAAAGGGGAGGAAATACCCGCGTTTGAGCGAAGAATACCCGCGGAAGGAGAGGAAACACCCGCGCAAGAGCGAAGAATACCCGCGAAAGAGGTAAACACCCGCGCAAGAGCGAAGAATACCCGCGGAAGGAGAGGAAATACCCGCGCAAGAGCGAGGAATACCCGCGAAAGAGGTAAACACCCGCACTAGAGCGAAGAATACTCGCGAAAGAGGTAAACACCCGCACTAGAGCGAGGAATACCCGCGGAAGGAGAGCAAATACCCGCGTTAGAGCGAGGAAAACCCGCGAAAGGAGCAAACACCCGCGCTAGAGCTAGGAATACCCGCGGAAGGAAGAATCCCTGCCGCCAAGAGCAAATCCCCACGTGAGCGGTGCCACCCAATCCCAATATTATTGGCAATGCATGGCGGCTTGTGCTTCTTGCCAAGGGACGGTGTAGCCTTTGCCTTTCGCGCAAAAGATGCTAGAGGAACTATATTCAGGGTCGGCATTTTTATCGTAGCCAATTTGTGCAATGACTTCCTCGGGGTTATGGCACACATCATAGCCGTCAAACTGTAGTGTTAGTGCGCCCTTTCCATTTGTATAGGCAGCATAGGTTGTGCTATAGCTCATCAAAGTGGCAACGGGCGCACGTCCTGTTAGCACAACATCTGTTTCCGTCAAGATTGGGTCATCGAATGTACCCGCTGCTTGTTGAATGTCGGTCATCATGCGGCCAATAAAGTCATTAGAGGCTTTCATTTTAAAGCGATAGTATGGCTCCAGTAAGACATTCTGCGCTTGCTCAAGTCCTTGGCGTAACGCTCGGAAAGTAGCTTCTCGGAAATCACCGCCCGATGTGTGTTCATTGTGCCCGCGACCTGTCAACAGCGTAAAATGAACATCGGTTAGCGGGAAGCCTGTCAGTAGTCCATGATGCTCCCGTTCAAATAAGTGCTTTTCAACAAGTCGTTGGTTACCTACTGATAAATCATCCGCATGACAGGCATTGCTAAAAGTTATGCCTGTTCCACGTGGATTTGGCTCCATTAATACATGCACTTCCGCATAATGCTTGAGTGGCTCAAAATGGCCATAGCCTGTAACCGTTGTCGCAATTGTCTCCATGTATAAAATTTGTGGCTCTCCGAAAGAAACGACTAATGAAAAACGCTTCTGTAATACCTCAACGAGTACCTCTAGCTGAATAACGCCCATTATATGCACGTGGATTTCCTGGAATTTTTCCTGCCAGAGAACACGTAATGAAGGCTCTTCCGCTTCTAACAAACGAAAAATTTGTAGCACTTCTTTAATATGTTGGTCGCCTTCATATTGTACCTTTGCCTGTAAGGTTGGGACGAGCTCGTACGGCTGCGATTGTGTAGTACTGCCAATGCGGTCTCCAATAGTTGCCTGACTTAACCCTTTAACAGCAAATATCTCACCCGCTTCAACATGTTGAACGGTTTCAAAGCGATTGCCATTATAAAGGCGAATTTCTGTGATTTTTTCTGTTGTCTCGCCAAAGGTAAATTCATCCCGCACATGTAAGGACCCCTGCATGGCCTTCATAAAGGTTAAACGCTGGTGGCCGTCGTGTCGTATTTTAAAAACCTCTCCCTGAAACGGTGCATCCTGTTCAAAATGAGTATCGGTTAATAGAGGAAGCTGGGCAATAAATTCCTGAATGCCCTCATCCTTTAAGGCCGAGCCTGTAAAGCAAGGGAAAGCACATTCACTTGTAATCATGTCCTTTAGCTGTGCTAGACATTGTTCATGTTCCAACGATTCATTCAAAAAGGCATCGAGTAATTCTTCATCTCGCTCTGCCAGCCATTCCATCATACTACTAGAAAGATAATCTGCTCGAAGCGGTTCATCGATCAACAAGACATCTGGTGAGCAATCTTTACGTAGCTGCTTCATGACTGCCTCTACGTTGGCCCCTTCACGATCGATTTTATTGATAAAAAAGAAGGTTGGGACATGATATTTACGTAACAGCTGCCATACTGTTTCTGTATGACCTTGCACGCCCTCCACTGCACTGATAATAATAATGGCGTAATCCATGACTCGAATGGAACGCTCCATTTCAGGGGAGAAATCGACATGCCCTGGTGTATCAATTAACGTGTATGTATCATCGCCGATGTTCATGCGACCTTGCTCGGCAAATATGGTGATGCCACGCTTGCGCTCTAATTCATGATTATCGAGAAAGGTATCCTGGTGATCGACACGGCCTCGGGCTTGAATACTATTTGTATGAAAAAGTACTTGCTCAGAAAATGTTGTTTTCCCTGCATCGACATGCGCAAGTACACCAATTGTTTTGTACATAACCAATCCTCGTTTCTATCCATTGCTTTCTTCCCATTGTAACAGAATTCTCGTAGAAATATTTCTTGTAAAATAGTTCGTCTTTATGTCGAAATAGTGCTAATATAATGGGGATTATGGATGTCACGCCATGTTCCTCATTGCGTGATTAATCTTCTTCTGCTAGTCTATCAATAGTATTAACCATTATAAAATGTATTGGTGCAAATGGCATTTGTCATTTGCTTAAAAGGGAAATCGGTGTAATTCCGATGCTGTCCCGCAACTGTAAATGGGGAGTCTATACAACGTGCCACTGTAGTGTAGCTATGGGAAGGCGTATAGATGATGAACCTAAGCCAGGATACCTGCCAATATGAACTGTTAACTAAGAACCACGAGGATGGGGATAGTGATAAAGGTGACCATACCATTTTTTCACTATGCTTCTCTCTTGGCGACAAGAGGGTTTTTTTATGCCCTCAAAACTATATTCATAACAAAGGAGATTAGGACATGAAGAAATGGAATAGTTTATGGCTCATCATGGTCATTGCCTTAGTAGCTGTTTTAGGCGCTTGTAATGCAACGGACAACAAAGAGTCTGCAGAACAGGGTGAAAAGGTTGAGCCGTCCGAGACAGCAACAACAGAAGTAACGATCGAAAATAATGATACAACGCAAACATATAAGGAAGCACCAAAAAAAGCGATTAGTTTAAATCAGCATGTAACGGAAATCATGCTGGCATTAGGATTAGAGGATTCCATGGTAGGAACAGCTTACTTAGATGATACAATCTATGAGCCATTACAAGAAGCTTACGATAAGGTCCCTGTGCTTTCAGATCAATATCCAACGAAGGAGCAAGTAATTGATGCAGAGGCGGATTTCTTATATGCAGGCTGGAAAAGTGGCTTTGGTGAAAAGGGCGTAGGAACTCCGGAAGAGCTAGAGGCATTAGGGATTCATACGTATTTACATACAGCTTCCAATATGACAAAGCCGACATTAGAGGATATTTTCACTGATATTCGCAATATCGCGAAGATTTTCCGGGTGGAGGATCGTGGAGAAGCCTTAATTGAGCAAATGACGAAAGACGTAGAAAATGTACAGTCGAAATTACCGAAAGATGATGAAAATTTACGTGTGTTAGTGTTTGACAGCGGTGAAAAGGATATCTTTACAGCTGGTCAAAACTTTATGAATGAGCTAGTGACCATCGCTGGTGGTCAAAATATTTTTGGTGATGTGGAATCCGGCTGGACAACCGTATCAAAAGAAGATGCAGTAGACCGTAACCCAGAGGTGGTGGTTGTCATTGATTACGGTGAAACAACAGCAGAACAAAAGATTCAATTCTTAAAAAATGATCCCGCATTAAAGGAGATGGAAGCTGTTAAAAATGAGCGCTTTGTTATTCTTCCGCTATCAGCAGCATCTGAAGGAGTTCGAGCAGCAGAGGCGATTGAAATTTTAGCAAAAGGCTTCTATCCTGAAAATTTTTAATCTAACAACAATCCGAGCTAGCGTTTTTGCTAGCTCCTTTTTCATAAGGAGAGATATCCATGAATGCATTTCAAAAAAACGTACCAGATCAAACCTTCGAAACACTTAGCCAACAAGGCGAATTTACACGCTTAGCTGTCAGTCCTGGCATTATTAATAAGCATTACACGCCAGCACAATTTCAAAAAATAGCCGAGATTGTTGGAGAAAAGGGGGCAATTAAGTATTCGGCTTCTTATAGTATTATAGTATCCGTCCCGACGAGTGCTGCCGCACAAGCTGTTCAAGCCTTACAGGAAGCGGGTCTACATATTGCACCAGCAGTACCTAATATCGTCATGAAGGCATGTGATTTTTGTGATGGTGAAAAAATGGAGGCAGTGCATATTACAGAACAGCTCTATCATACGTTAGAGAGGATTCAGGTCCCTTCGAGAGTGCGTGTTAACGTGAATGGCTGTGCATCTGCCTGCTATAACCCATCTTTTGATGATATAGGACTCGTTTATCAAAACGAAAGCTTTGATGTTTATTTAGGGGCTATACCGATGGGGGCAAAGGCACAGGCTGGCACATTATTTGCAAAAAAGGTAGGGGTAGAACAGATTGAAGGCTTTGTGCTACAAATTATAAGTCTTTATCAGGAGTATGCACGTCCTCATGAGCCCTTTTATAAATTTTATCGTAGAACAAAATCAACTGAATATTGGGAAATAGTAAAAGATTCTATTAAATAGCAGGAATATTACTTAGGGTGTCGAAGTATTGTAATAAGGCAATAAAAATTACAAATCCAAAGGAGTAAGAACATGACATCGAAACAAGGAATTCAACCAGAAGATCTTTATCACTTAAAATCGGTAGCAGATCCCCAGCTATCACCTGATGGCACTGAGGTAATATATGTAGAGACTCGTATTGATGAAAAGAAAAAAGACTATATATCCAATTTATTTTACATACACTTGAAGGATAGAACGCCAAAGCAATGGACATTTGGAGAGGATAGAACAAGTGCTCCTGTTTGGTCTCCGGATGGCAGTCAAATTGCCTTTTTGTCAACGAGAACGGGGCAGCCCCAAATTTATGTTTTGTCAAAAGCGGGGGGTGAGGCAAAACAAGTGACACATTGTAAAAATGGTGCGTCATCTCCTGTATGGTCACCGTGCGGAAAGAAAATTGCCTTTTCTGTTAAGCTAGGGAAGGATGAATCTATCTTAGACAAGGTGGAGGATGAAAAGAAAGAGGAGAAAGAAGTAAAGCCTCTCGAAATAGACAAGATGAAACATAAATCAGATGCAGGTGGGTTCTTGAATTTGGAGCAGTTTACCCACATTGCCATCGTCGATTTGGAATCGGGTGAGCTTGAGCAAGTGACGGAAGGAAATGAACATTTCCATCTTGATACATGGTCGCCAAATGGACAATATCTTACGTATTTAGCAGATAAAGCGGAGGATTTAGATTTCTCATTTAATATCGATATTTTCTTATTAAATGTAGAGACAAAAGAGACGCGCCAGCTTACGCAAGGAACAGGCATGTATTATCAAACATCATGGTCACCGAATAGTCGCTTTATTTCTTATATAGGAAGTGAAAGAGAATTTGAAAATGCTACGCAAGCTAAGCTATGGGTGTATGATTTGCAAGACAATGTGCTGACATGTATCACAGGTGAATTTGATGCACCGATTGGGGATTTTGCTATTGGAGATTTCCTACAAGGTGTAGTGACACCACGTGTTCAATGGCTGAACGATAACAAAAGCTTCTACTTCCAAGTAACAGATCATGGCAATGCGGCGATTTATTTCGGTAATATAGAGGGCGAAATCTACCCAGCTATTCACGATGATCAATATGTCTATGGTTTCTCACTTGATGCTCAACAGGATAAAGCAGTTGTTGCTATTAGCACAACAACAAATCCTGGCGATTTATTTTACATCAACTTGCAAACAGGTGACAGAGAACAGCTAACATCCATCAATGAAGAATTTTTAAAGACGAGAACCTTATCGGTACCAGAAGCCATTGAATTCGAAGGAGCAGAGGGCTGGAAGGTTAACGGCTGGATTATGAAGCCAGTTGGCTATGAAGCTGGGAATAAATATCCTCTCGTTCTTGAAATTCATGGTGGGCCACATGCCATGTATGCCAACACCTATTTTAATGAGTTCCAAATCTTAGCTGCTCAAGGCTTTGCTGTGCTTTATACGAACCCACGTGGTAGTCATGGCTATGGTCAAACATTTGTCGATGCAGTACGAGGTGATTATGGTGGTAATGATTATCAGGATCTGATGGCTGCCGTAGACTACACGTTGGAGCACTATGATTTTATTGACCAAGACCGTCTTGGTGTAACAGGGGGAAGCTATGGAGGCTTTATGACCAACTGGATTGTTGGCCATACGAACCGCTTTAAAGCAGCCGTGACACAGCGTTCCATTTCGAACTGGATTAGCTTCTATGGTGTTAGTGATATTGGCTATTACTTTACAGACTGGCAAATTCAAGCGGGCTTTGACGATATAGAGAAGCTATGGCATCATTCTCCACTGAAATATGTAGATAATGTGGAGACACCTTTATTGATTTTACATGGTGAAAAAGATTATCGCTGTCCGATTGAGCAGGCAGAGCAATTATTTATTGCCTTAAAGCATCGTAAAAAAGAAACAAAATTCGTGCGTTTCCCTGAGGCTAATCATGAGCTATCTCGAAGCGGAAAACCAACGTTACGAATTAATCGACTCGAATATATTCGCGATTGGTTTGTGAAGTATTTATAAGGTTTTATTCGCGGCTTAAGAACTTTCTTAGGCCACTTTTTTACATAAAAAAAGAATCACAGCAAAGTGTGATTCCCTCCTAGTTAGTCGATCTTTTGAATGAATACGACCTTCAAGTAATTAAATTCAGGGTATTCCCGAGGCACACGGAAATCCTTCGGTAAACCGTATTCCTCGACAATTTTATAGCGTGTACGAGTCTCTTTAAAGGCTTGGTCAATAAAGCTTTTAAACTTTTTCATACCAAAGCTTGCATTATTGGTAGAAGCAACAATGATACCGTTTTTGGCCGTAATCGCAATCGTGTCCTTCAGTAATTTAGGGTAGTCCTTCGCCGTTGAAAACGTCATTTGCTTCGTACGTGCAAAGCTAGGTGGGTCTAATACGACAAGGTCGAACTGTAATGCATGACGCTGCGCATATTTAAAATAATGAAAGACATCCATCACTTTTATATCCTGTGCTTCATAATCAATGTCATTGACACTAAATTGCTCAATCGTTTTGGCTAGACTGCGTTTAGCTACGTCCACACTCGTTGTTTTATTAGCGCCTCCGAGGGCAGCTGCCACAGAAAATGCCCCTGTATAGGAGAACGTATTGAGCATGTTGGTGCTGTTTGCATAACGCTCACGTATAGCCAATCGTACCTCACGTTGATCAAGGAAAATGCCCGTCATCGCACCATCATTTAAATGAACCGCATAGGTCATGCCATTTTCCTTCACCATAAGGGGAAATTCGCCAGGCGTGCCCATGACAAAATCATCCTGTTCCATGTACTGCCCTTTACTATCAAAGCGTTTTTTCTCATAAATGGCTTGGTAGTTGACTGTTTCAGCAAGCGCCTCATAAACCACTTCTTTAAATGAATAAATACCCTCACTATACCAACTCACCATATAGTACCCATTAAAAAAGTCAATTGTTAAACCACCAATGCCATCTCCTTCACCATTAAAAACTCGGAAGGCAGTCGTGTTGTCATTGTTAAAAAATGCTGCACGATTGTCGATCGCTTTTTTGAATTTTTTTATGAAAAAAGCTTTATCAATCGTTTCGTTGGCATCTGTTGTCAGCACCCATCCAATCCCTTTATTTTGGATACCGTAGTATCCTGTGCCAATAAATCGATTATGGTGATCCATCAGCTTCAGGAGCGTTCCTTGCTCGGTAGGCAGCTGTTTTGCATTCACTGCATCCTTTGAAATAAGCGGGTAGCCTTTTCTTAATTGATCGGAAAATGGCTGTTGTATTTGTAGAGCAATTGTTTGTGTCATCGTGTCATCCTTTAAAAAACGTTTTGCTCTATTATCGCACTGTTTGAGTGGGATAGCCAAACTTATTTTAGGAATTGGGCGATTTTTTCCACCGTTTCAATCGTTGCATCTTCAAAATAATTCATTTTACTAAAATAGCTATGAATTAAACCTGGCATTGTGACATGCTCTACGGCAACACCAGCGTCCATTAGTTTTTGTGCATAGCTTTGGCCTTCATCAAAGAGCACATCTGCCTCGGCCGCAATAATCATTGTCTTGGGCATACTACGAACATCCTCTAGCTGGAGCGGAGATACAAATGGGTTTGTAAAATTGGATTCATCTGTATAATGCTGTGAGAACCACTTCATGCCTTGGATATCTAAGCCAAAATTTTCACCATATAAGTGATAAGAATCCGTAGTAAAATTCACATTTGTCACGGGATAAATAAGTACTTGGGCTTGTAATGTTGGGCCTCTCATTGTAGAAGCTAAGTAAGCAACAACTGTCGCTAAATTACCGCCAGCACTATCCCCAGCAACAGTCAATTGACTAACATCTCCACCAAACGATTCCATATGGTCATGCACCCATAGTAAGCTATCATAGGC
Source organism: Lysinibacillus sp. (assembly GCF_032093475.1). Taxonomy (NCBI): domain Bacteria; kingdom Bacillati; phylum Bacillota; class Bacilli; order Caryophanales; family Bacillaceae; genus Lysinibacillus; species Lysinibacillus sp. The sequence goes on from NZ_DAMDAY010000112.1 coordinate 11,579, forward strand.
ATCATGCAATGGAATTGGGAAGGCGAACTCAGGTGCTAAACGATAATCAACGGAAACGACAATAGCCTGTGCCCGATCTGCTAATAGCTGACAGCCTGCATCAGCCGAATCTAAATTGCCGTAAACCCAACCACCGCCGTGGTAATAAACAATTACAGGTAATGGTTGATCGTGGAAAGGAGTATAAATTCGAAGCGTAATTTTCGCTCCATCTCGTACAGATATTTCTTGATCCTTAATCGACGCAAGCTGTGGTTTCTTTGGTGATTGCCACTGTGTCACCGTACGCGCTGCTCTTGCTTCTTGTGGCGTTACTTTGTAATAAGGCGTACCATGATGCTGATCTTCAATATAATGAACAGCTTCTTTTCGCAATGTAGTCATCTTTATCATTCCTTTATTGTGACGTTTGTTAATTCTATTATAAACTATTCGTATAATTTTACTAGGATTTAGGTGTAGAAAAAGAAAATTCTTTTAGAAATAAGGTGAAACAAGCGAAATGTGTTTATAATAAAAGAGATGAACGTATTTGGAGGGACAGTATGATTTCTTTAATTGTGGCACATGATGACAACCACGTCATCGGGTATAACAACGGCATGCCTTGGCATTTGCCAGGAGATTTGCAGTATTTTAAACAGAAAACAATGGGCAAGCCGATGATAATGGGACGAAAAACATTCGAATCCATTGGTCGACCGCTTCCTGGACGTCGCAATATTGTTATTACGCGTGATAAAAACTATCATGCCGATGGTATTGAAGTCGTGACAAGCTTGGAGGAAGCATTAGCACTAGCTGGAGATGTACCTGAGATTATGATAATTGGTGGCGAACAAATTTTTCGTTTAGTCATGGAGAAGGCTGATCGTTTATACATTACAAAAATCAATCATTCCTTCCAGGGAGATACCTATTTCCCAAGCTATGAGCAGGATTTTGTTCAAGTATCTTCAGAAGAGCCAGAAACAGCACCAGAAGGCTATATATTCCAATATCAAATTTTTGAACGTAAATAAATGAAAAAGCAATCGCTCATTGTGATCGGAGCGATTGCTTTTATTATAGATAAAAATATACACACGCATACATAGAGGCACAACCAGCTAATACAAAGAGATGCCAAATGGCGTGGTTGTAAGGCAGTGAGCGCCATGCATAAAAGATAGCACCAATTGTATAAAAAAGCCCACCTGCTAGCAATAAGGCAAAACCATAAAATCCTAAGAAAAGATAAACAGGCTTAATGGCGAAAATAATTAACCAACCCATACCGATATAAAAAATCAGTGAAAGAACTTCAAAGCGATTAATAAAGAAACATTTAAAAAGTACACCTAGCACAGCCAGTGTCCAAATAATGCATAGTAAAGTCAAACCTAAAGTGCCACCAACGGCAATTAATAAAAACGGCGTATAAGTGCCAGCAATTAAAATATAAATGGACGAGTGGTCTAAAATAGCGAAAAAGTGTTTATATTTTTCTGGCATACTGTGTAGCAATGTAGACATTAAAAACAGGATGATAACAGACGCACCAAAAATACTAAAAGTGGTAATATGTAGGGCATTTCCTGTTTGAATGGCTGCTAACAGTAAGACAACTAGTGCCGGAATACTGGCAATGAAACCAATACCGTGTGTAATGGCATTCCACAGCTCTTCCTTCCACGATTTATAGTCAAATGAATCGATCATTTGAAACACTCCTTTCGTTTATATGTTTACTATACCCCAATAATTTATACATGAACATTTACATTTGTCATATATTTCATCTCTAAAATGTCATAAGGCTGTCATATTCTCTGAGGGGCATTGATAGACAAGAGGTAGGCGAAAACGCTATAGTATCCAAGGTAGCGTTTACATGCTAGAGAAGACAAGGTTTTGCCTAATGACAAATGTCATGTTTACATAATGATTCATTAGTCTATATAATAAATTTTAATGAAGTAAAAGGATGTGTCAAAGTGGGACGAATTCATATAGTAACGGACTCAACTTGTGATTTAACGAAAGAAGAAGTAGCACAACATGGTATACATATCGTGCCTTTAACGATTCAAATTGATGGTGCAACCTATACAGATGGTGTGGATTTAGAACCGCAGCCATTTTTAGGCTTAATGAAAAATGCGAAAAATTTACCAAAAAGCTCTCAGCCAGCTCCAGGAAAATTTAAAGAATTGTATGATGAGCTTGGTAAAGATGGAGATCAAATTATCTCTATCCATATGACAGGTGGCATGAGTGGAACGGTTGAATCAGCGCGACAAGCCGCACAAATGACAGATGCGGATGTAACGGTAATTGACTCGCGTTTTATTGCCATTGGTCTTGCCATTCAGCTTCGAGAGGCGATTAAAATGCGAGATGCAGGTGCTACAGTAGCGGACATAGTGGCTCGCCTTGAAAAAGTACGCGAAAACACACATTTGTATGTTATTGTAGATACACTTGAAAACCTCATTAAAGGAGGTCGAATCGGTAAAGGAACGGGCTTTATCGGTTCACTCTTAAATATCAAAGTCATTGCCAACCTAGAAGGCGGCGTTTACAATCCGGTTTCCAAGGTACGTAGCCATAAGCAGGTAGTCAATTTCTTATTTAAACAATTCCAAGCAGACACTGCCGGAAAAACAGTCAAGGCAGTTGGTATCTCTCATGCAGATGGCCTAGTCACAATGGGGAATCCATTAAAAGAATTAATCGAAGGCACAGGCTTTACCGATGTAGAAATTGCCTTCACATCCCCAATCATCTCGACACACACGGGTCCAGGCGCCATCGGCTTTATTTATTTTGCAGAATAATAGCAAGGAGCCACTACATAAGTAATTGTAGTGGCTTTTTTCATGCTTTGCTTATTTTGCCATGATCATTTTAGTGGTAAGGAAGAGCGGTTTCGAAGCGATAATGATCACTTTAGTTTGAAAGAAGAGCGGTTTTGATACTAAGATGATCACCTTAGTGGTAAGGAAGAGCGGTTTCGAAGCGATAATGATCACTTTAGTTTGAAAGAAGAGCGGTTTTGATACTAAGATGATCACCTTAGTGGTAAGGAAGAGCGGTTTCGAAGCGATAATGATCACTTTAGTTTGAAAGA
>NZ_DAMDAY010000113.1:0-14430 GCF_032093475.1 Lysinibacillus sp.
CTGTTGATCCCTCTAATACCTCTCCATCGACAGGAATTTTCTCCCCTGGTTTTACTAGAATAACATCGCCAATGATAACTTCTGCTAAAGGAACCTCTTTTTCTACACCGTCACGTACAACCACAGCCGTTTTAGCTTGAAGTCCCATCAGTTTTTTTATGGCTTCAGAAGAACGCCCCTTTGCTTTGGCCTCAAATAATTTCCCTAATAAAATTAATGTAATTAAAACCGCACTCGTTTCAAAATAAAGATGGGGGCCATGGTGAGACCCTATCGTTACGATTGCTTGATAGACACTATAGAAATACGCAGCAGATGTCCCCATGACGACAAGTACATCCATATTTGCACTACCGTTACGTAAAGCTTTGTAGGCTCCTACATAAAATTGCTTACCTATAATAAATTGTACTGGCGTTGCTAACACCATTTGAACCCAAGGATTCATAAGAAATTCTGGCACATATAAAAACGATGTAAAGGAAAAATGTCCAACCATCGTCCAAAGCAGTGGTAATGAAAGAATAGCCGACAGAATAAATTTGCGTTGTTGCTGTTTAATGGCTTTTTCTCGATGGTCCACCATTTCTGCCTCGTCTTCTTTTTGATGAGCCCCATAGCCTAGCTTCTCTACCTTCACAATGATATCTGTGATGGATACTTCTGATGGATTAAACTCAATCATTGCCTTTTCAAGTGCTAAGTTTACATTGGCAGAAGAGATACCGCTTAGCTTATTTAACCCTTTTTCTATCCGAGTGGCACAGGCTGCACACGTCATCCCTGTAATTTCAAGTTCAGCTTTTTGTTTAACAACACCATAACCAAGTGCTTCTATTTTCTTTTCAAAATCTTCTTCACTCAACTTTGCTGGATCGTACTTAATAGACGATTTTTCAAGTGCTAAATTAACCGTTGCTTGTTCTACACCATCCATTTTATTTAAACCTTTTTCTATCCGAGTGGCACAGGCTGCACATGTCATACCTGTAATTTGCAAATTCGCCTCTTTTATATCAGAACTCATTTACCTTTCACCTCTCCTTATACCAACCAGGGGTATATAAATTTGAAAATAAGAGAGTGCTACAGGGGCACTCTACTGATACTACTATTTTACGTCGTAGCCTTGATCATCAATTGTTTCTTTAATTTGGTCAAGTGACACTTGTGCTTCATCAAAAGCAACATCCACTAAACCTTCTGCTAAATTAACTTTTACTTGTTCTACACCAGCTAAAGCACCAACACTTTTCTCAATTGAATTTACACAGTGACCACATGACATTCCTTGTACATTTAACGTTACATTTTGCATAATAAATCTCTCCTTTTAAATAATAGTTTAAACATCTATTTTTTCATTAACTTTTGAATCGTTACTACTAATTCATCTAATACTGCTTCATCGCCCTCTGATAGACGATCTACAACACAACCCTTTAAATGTCCTTCTAATAATATTTTCGCTACACTATTTAAAGCTGACTGTGTGGCAGACAGTTGCGTAATAATATCATCACAGTAAACGTCTTTTTCAATCATTCCCTTTATGCCCCGGATTTGACCTTCAATACGGTTTAATCGGGTCGTTAAATCCTTTTTTACACGCTCAGGATGATGACTTTTTCGACAAGACGTAGTTTCCTCTGTATGACAAGCATCTTCTTTTACTATGTCCTCCATTCACTACACCTCCTATTTCTTTTTAATCATACTATACCCAAGAAGGGTATGCAAGCTACAAATTTTTTTTTATTCATGATGATGTTCATGGTCATTTTTCAATTGGCATAAAATTGAATTTTCATGTTGATGTGATGCTGTTTCTAATTGAATCGTTACATGCTTAATGCCCTTATGCTCAAGATTATGTTCAATTTTTCGTAATATATGCTCACTATCAGCTATTTTCAATTGATCATTAACGACTGCATGACAGGACAATGCATTTGTTCCACTAGTAATTGTCCAGATGTGTAAATCGTGGATACTCTCTACTCCTTCAGTTTGTTCAATTAACTGAATAATTTCCTGAACATCTACATTTGAAGGTGTTCCCTCCATTAAGACATGAATGGCAGCTTTAGTGACATAGTAGCCACTTCTTACTACTAATAAAGCAACAATAACGCTTGCAAGTGGATCTGCCCAGCCCCAACCAAAAAACATAATCAATAGCGCCGCAACAATAGCCCCTACAGACCCTAGCATATCGCTAAGCACATGTAAAAAAGCGCCACGCATATTTAAATTATCCTTTGTATCACTACCACGCATCATAATCCATGCTACTAAAATGTTAATTAACAAACCAATTGTGCTAATAACAAGCATTCCTGTAGTAGCTACTTCAGGAGGATTAGCAAAGCGTTCAATCGCTTCGTAAAAAATAAATAATGCTATACCTATTAGTGTAATGCCATTCAGCACTGCAGCTAATATTTCAAATCGTTTATAACCATAGGTCTTACTATAACTAGCAGCTTTTTCTCCAAACGTAAAAGCTAACATGGCAATGCCCAAAGAAATAGAGTCACTTAACATATGCCCTGCGTCTGATAGCAGAGCCAAACTATTTGTTAAAAAGCCACCAATCGCTTCAACTATCATATACCCTGTAATAATAATAAATGACAGTAATAATACTTTTTTATTTGCGCCATGAGTATGATCATGAGCGTGATCGTGATGATGTCCCATTTTTATTCCTCCCATTATTTAGTTATGAGCTGCATGCTCAATTGCCTGTTTTAGTAAATTCATAATGTGATCGTCGTCCTTGGAATAATACAGTGTTGTTCCTTCTCTTCTAAACTTCACTAACCGTAAATTTTTTAGAAAACGTAATTGATGGGAAACGGTTGATTGCCCTAAATCTAAAATATCCGCAATATCATTTACAGAATGTTCATCTTTGCATAGTAAGTTTAAAATTCGAATGCGAGTTGGATCACTTAATGCCTTAAAGGTTTGAGATACTACAAATAGTGTTTCTTCATCTAAATGCTGATCAGCGTTTTTCTGTGCTTCTAAACTTGTTAATTTATCATCCATAAAAGTTTACCCTACCCTTCAATATTTATATATGAGCATGTGTTCATATATAAATATATATGGTTATATTAGGAATGTCAACGCTAAAAGTAGCAATTACCAATCCAGCACGCTACACTACTATTAAGGAGAGATATGAGTGGATATTTTTGAAACAGATCGCTTTTTTATGAAGCAAGCATTAGAGGAAGCACATCTGGCTGCTTCACTTGGAGAAGTTCCGATTGGCGCAGTACTTGTTTATGAGGGAACTGTTATTGCACGTGCCCATAATTTAAGAGAAACAACACAAAATGCGACTACCCATGCTGAGCTGTTGGTTATTCAAGAAGCCTGCAAAAAAATAGGTAGTTGGCGTCTCGAAGATACAACACTTTATGTTACATTAGAGCCTTGCCCTATGTGTGCAGGAGCTATTCTACAATCTCGAGTGCCCCGTGTTGTTTATGGTGCAAGAGACCAAAAGGCTGGCTGTGTCGATTCCCTTTATCGTTTATTAAATGATGAACGTTTTAATCATGAATGTGATGTAACAGAAGGTGTTTTAGCTGAAGAGTGCGGGAAAATTTTAACTGACTTTTTTAAAGCTTTACGAGAGCGTAAAAAAGCTGCGAAAAAGGCACGAATTGCTGAAATCACCGAGAATGATGGAGCCATAAACTAAAGAAGGTGCCTCCTAATGAGACACCTTCTTTTTTATATTTAAGGGAATGGCAAGCAAAGTACCACCGTTTGCCTCCTGTAAACTTACCACTTGTATCTTCATTTTCTGAGCCATAAAGCTGTGTAAAAATATTATCCTCTGCTAATGTCGAACAGTTTAATGTAATAAACGGCTTTGTAAAAAGCTCGCTTTCATTATAAATACCCTGAGCGACAATATCTTCCCCTGACCCTGTTTCCCCTGTCAGCAAAATCGGAGCGTTTTTTTCTTAGCACTACGACGAGCCTTTCTAGTTGGGCCTTCATCTGCATTGGTCGTTATAAAATCGTCTAGACGATAGGTTGTAAAAATTATCTCGGTATAGCTTATGTCCCAGGAAATTATCTAAGTATTTTATTTGCTTACTTTCATAAAAATGCTTTGAAAATTCAATTGCGCCAAAGGTTCTGCCTTGCTCTATAATAGGATTTGAGCTTAATGATAGATAACTAAAACCATTTAGAGTCGTTAATTGTTGTTCGTAATTTAAAATTGGTTGTCCTGTTTGCATCACTTTAAATATGGTACTTGTTTCAGATGATAAAATTTGATAATTATCAGTCACAGTACTGTGAAAAAATTCATCTGGTGTTAAGCCGATTGCCAATAATATATTTAAATATGCTAAATCATAAAAAATTGCACAGCCTTTATCATCTGTGAACATTATCAAATTCACTTAAGGCATGTGCGAAATGGTGTAAATCCATGAATATTCCCCAGTATAACGAATTTTCAAAAATTAGAGATTTCAATTTTGGACATCAAAAAAGCTATTTTAGATTTACCTGTTTAAAGGATCGTCTAAAATAGCTTTTACATGTTATTTAATTAGGCGCAATTACTTCTTTACCACCCATGTATGGTCTTAAAACTTCAGGAATTACTACGCTTCCATCTGCTTGTTGGTAGTTTTCTAAAATAGCTGCAACTGTACGTCCAATCGCAAGACCTGAACCGTTTAATGTGTGAACATATTCTGGTTTTGCATTTGGCTCACGACGGAAGCGGATATTTGCTCGTCGTGCTTGGAAATCCTCAAAGTTAGAGCAAGAAGAAATTTCACGGTACATGTTTTGTGCTGGGATCCAAACTTCCAAATCATATTTCTTCGCTGCAGTAAATCCTAAATCAGCAGTACACATTTTTAGTTTACGATACGGTAAGCCTAGTAATTGCAGTACTTTTTCAGCATGACCTGTTAACAGCTCTAATTGCTCATATGACTCCTCTGGTTTTACAAAGCGTACTAATTCTACTTTGTTGAATTGGTGCTGACGGATTAAACCACGTGTATCACGACCCGCAGAGCCTGCCTCTGAACGGAAGCATGCACTGTATGCAGCAAAACCTTGGGGTAAAGCTTCAGCAGGTAAAATTTCATCACGGTAGAAGTTTGTAACTGGTACCTCTGCTGTTGGAATCATGAAATAATCTGTTTCCTCTAATTTAAATACATCTTCCTCAAACTTAGGTAACTGTCCTGTACCCGTTAAGCTATCGCGATTAACAATGACAGGTGGTAGCATTTCCTCATAGCCATGCTCTTCTGCATGTAAATCCATCATAAATGTCATAAGTGCTCGTTCTAAGCGAGCCCCAAGCCCATGGTAGAATAAGAAACGGCTACCCGTTACTTTTGCACCTCGTTCAAAGTCAACAATCTTCAAATCAGTAGCAAGATCCCAGTGTGCCTTAATGTCAAAATCAAATGTTGGAATTTCGCCCCAAGTATATTCTTCTACATTATCATCCTCTGTTGTGCCTACTGGTACAGATTCATGTGGAATGTTTGGCAAGCGCATCATCATATCTTTAAATCGCTCTTCTACATCATTTAGTTGAACATCTAGCTCTTTAATTTCATCGCCAACTTGACGCATACGAGCAATAACTTCATCTGCATTTTCCTTGTTGCGTTTCATAATTGAAATTTGTTCAGATACTTTATTTCGTTCTGCTTTTAATTCTTCTGTTTTAGCAATTAACTCACGACGCTTTGCATCTAAACCCTCAAAATCATCTAAGTTTCCTAAATCTTCATTACGTGTTAATAGCATTTCTTTAATTTCCGCGAAATTATCGCGTACGCGTTTAATATCTAACATAGTCATACCTCCAGTAGTTTAATGATGGGAATTGTTGCATCCTTTAAGTCTTGATATAATTTCGTCCGGCGGTTTATTCAAAAGTTCAATTTTAAATAAAAATAAACACAAAAAAGCCCCCATCCCTAAAAAGGGACGAGAGCTACCCGCGTTGCCACCCTAATTGATTAGGCATATGCCTAATCCACTTATTTCATAACGGCATTTCAGCCGGCAGCAGCCTACTTACATTACTTCGACTGTGCAACTCCAGGACGGATTCACAAGTGCTTTTATCAGCTTCCACCAACCGCTGACTCTCTAAAAAAAACGTGCTTGTTACTACTTCCCATCATCGTGTTCAGTTATTTAAATTTTAACCATACTGTACTATATGAAAACAAATTTTGCAAGTCATACCATAGAGGATACAAAATATTCTAGAATTCGTGAATCTCCGGTTAATTCTGGATGAAATGCACAACCCAATAAATGATTATCTCGCGCTAAGATAATTTTTCCTTCATATTCAGCAAGAATTTCAACATTTTTACCAACTGCTTTAATATGAGGCGCTCGAATAAATACCGCTGGAATGTCTATTCCTATTTTAGGGATATCCAGTTGTATTTCAAAGCTATCTACCTGACGACCAAATGAGTTTCGTGCGACTATGACATCCATAACTGCCAAATGTGCTTCATCATCCACTAGATGGCTAGCTAATAAAATTAATCCTGCACATGTCCCAAACATAGGCAAACCTTGCTGAGCAAGTTCACGAATCGGCTCTAGTAAGTCAAAGCGATCAAGCAATTTTCTCATGGTTGTGCTTTCCCCACCAGGTAACACAAGACCATCGAGGTTTATTAAATCTTTCTTATGTTTTACTTGGATGACTTCACAGTTAAGGGCTTCTAGCATTTTAACATGCTCACGTATAGCTCCTTGTAGTGCTAACACACCTATTCGTTTCATCCTACCAACCTCGCTCCTGCATACGTTCGCTTTGCCCAAGCTGTGCAATATCAATACCTTTCATTGGTATGCCAAGTTCCTTTGATATTTCTGCAATAAGCTTATAATCTTTATAATGGGTAGTCGCCTCTACGATAGCACGAGCAAATTTTTCCGGGTTTTCAGATTTGAAAATACCAGAACCAACGAAAACGCCATCAGCACCAAGTTCCATCATTAATGCAGCATCGGCTGGTGTAGCCACACCTCCTGCGGCAAAATTTACTACTGGTAAACGACCAAGACGTTTGATGTCTCTTAATAATTCGAAAGGAGCTCCTAATAATTTCGCCTCTGTCATTAGTTCATCCTCTGTCATGCCTACGATTTTACGTACCTGACCATTTACTTTGCGAATATGTCGAACTGCCTCCACAATATTTCCTGTTCCTGGTTCGCCCTTTGTACGTAACATGGATGCTCCTTCTCCAATTCGACGTGCTGCTTCTCCTAAATCACGACAGCCACACACAAACGGTACTGTATAATCACTTTTTAATAAATGGTACTCTTCATCGGCTGGTGTGAGGACCTCACTTTCGTCAATATAGTCTACACCCATTGCTTCTAAAACACGTGCTTCCACAATATGGCCAATACGGGCTTTTGCCATAACAGGAATAGAAACGGCCTCCATTACCTCCTCAACAATGCGAGGATCTGCCATACGTGCAACACCACCTGCTTTGCGAATATCTGAAGGTACTCTCTCTAATGCCATAACAGCAACTGCTCCAGCAGCTTCTGCAATTTTGGCCTGTTCTGCATTAATGACATCCATAATGACGCCACCCTTCTGCATTTCTGCCATCCCACGTTTTACTAGCTCTGTTCCTATTTGTTTCATTTTCTAACCTCCACCTTTATGATGAAATTTAGTATAATGGAAATTGACCATATAAAAATAACCAGTTTTCAAAATAATTATAAGGTCAGGAGGTTTTAAAACATGGATATGCTTTTATTTCAACTCGTAAAAAATAGTGATAAACCGCTGTATGATCAGCTTTATAACGGCATAAAGGAGGCCATTATTTCTAAGAAAATAGCTGTAGGAGAAAAATTACCATCAAAAAGGAAATTAGCTGATTTTTTGAATATTTCTCAAACAACCATTGAAATTGCCTATGCCCAATTACTGGCTGAAGGTTATATTATGTCCAAATCACGCATTGGCTATTTTGTAGAAGAAATTGATGAGCTTCCCTATATTCAGCAGGACTCTGAAACCTCTTTCAGAGAGCATCCTAAGAAAAAATCATACAAAATTGATTTTAATCCTGGTTCTATCGATATTGATGCCTTCCCATTCCAAACGTGGAGAAAGTATGCGAAAGAGCTTTTTGACGATACCTCAAAGGAATTATTACTAACAGGTGAACCACAAGGAGAACTTTCTTTACGCACTGAGATTGCTAATTATTTATATCAATCGCGTGGGGTAGTGTGTAATCCTGAGCAAATTGTTGTTGGCTCTGGTACTGAACAGCTTCTTCCTATGATTTTAAGACTTTTTAGTGATGATACCTGCTTTGCCTTAGAAAACCCAGGATACCCTGCCGTGCATCGCATGTTTTCACAGTATAAACGACAAGTTCAACCCATCGCCGTTGATGAAGAGGGAATTATTATTCATGAGCTTGAGAGAACAAGTGCTAATGTTGTTTACATTACGCCGTCACATCAATTCCCTACTGGCGCGGTATTATCTGCGACACGACGTGCACAGGCTTTAAATTGGGCGGCCCAAAGTTCCTCTCGCTATATTATTGAAGATGATTATGATTCAGAATTTCGTTATGCTGGTAAACCAATTCCTGCACTACATGCCTTAGATCGAAATGATAAAGTTATTTACATGAGCACCTTTACAAAATCATTAATGCCTTCTTTGCGTGTAGCTTATTTTGTACTTCCTCCTAAACTACTCGCAACATATAGTGATGTATTTAACTATTATTCTTCTACGGTGCCTCGTTTCGACCAACATATCGTGGCAAATTTTATGCGTGACGGTCATTTTGCAAAGCATCTCAATCGAATGCGCAAGGTTTATCGTAAAAAGCATGATAAGCTAACTTCTATATTAGAAAAGTATTCATCAACGATTAAAATTACTGGTGAGCAAGCCGGAATGCATATTTTATTAGATGTTCAACACACATTATCCGAGAAACAATTGCAACTGCTTGCTGCTCAATCAGAGATTGGGATTTATCCCTTATCTGATTATAGACTAGACCATTGTGAATCTTCACTAGCTCAATTTTTACTTGGCTTTGGTGGGATACCTGTTCATACAATTGAACGATCCATTGAACAATTGATGGATTGTTGGGAAATACAAAAAAATGACCCATCTAGTTAGTAGATGAGTCATTTTTTATTACGTTTCAATTAATTGTATTTGATAATGTTCAAACCAAGTATGAATTTGCCCTAGGTACGCTAAAAGCTGTGGCCCTGCCATTAGTTGCCCATACCAAGGGATCTTGAATGAGCTTCCTCCAGAGTCTATTAATTCTAAAAGTTTTTTGTTGTCAAATAGTTCATGTAGTATCGAATTTTTATTTTGAAGGATTTCTTTTAACCACTTTTGAATACCTGCTGTATAAACTGGGTGATACGTTTTAGGATAAGGGTTCTTTTTACGATACAACACCTCATCAGGCAATAACTGAGCCATCGATTTTCGTAGTAAACCCTTTTCTATGCCATCCAAGTTCTTCATTTCCCACGGAATATTCCAAGCATATTCCACAAGACGATGATCTGCAAAAGGAACACGTACCTCTAAACTTGCCCCCATACTCATACGATCCTTGCGCTCTAGCAAAGTCTGCATAAACCAAGTCATATTCAAATAAAACATTTCGCGATGTCTAGCTTCTTCAGAACTTTCTCCATCCAACAACGGTACTTCAGCTATTGTTTGCGTATATAGTTGATGTGCAAAGGATTCAATCTTTAATTTTTTATTCCACTTCTCTTGTAGCAATGCATTTCTTTCAGATAAAGATCGAATCCACGGAAAGCCAGTTGTCTTTTCTTTAAACCAAGGGTATCCACCAAAAATCTCATCTGCGCACTCCCCTGATAACGCTACTGTAAAATCTCTTTTTATCTCTCGGCAAAACCATAATAAGGATGAGTCTACATCTGCCATACCAGGTGAATCTCGGACAATGGCCGATTCAACTAATAAATCAATTAATTGTTGCTGAGTAATTTCCTCTGCGTGATGTGCCGTCTGAAATGTGTCAGTCATTTTTTGAATCCAGTACGTATCTGTTGATGTTTGGAAAGTATGTGGATTAAAAAAGCGTTCATTATCCTCATAATCAATAGAATAGGTATGCAATTGTTTATTTTGTTGTTGAAACCTATTTGCTGCAATACCGGTTATAATACTAGAATCCAATCCACCTGAAAGAAATGTACAGATAGGGACATCCGAAACCAACTGTCGTTCAATTGCATCAGTTAACAAAAAGCGAATGCGCTCAATAGTCTCGCCTAATGATTCTTCATGCTTTTGGCTATGTAACTGCCAATACTGCCACTTTCTTAAGCCTTCTCTAGTAAAACGCATAGCATACCCTGGTCTTAATTCTTCAATATCTTTAAAAAGTGTCTTGCCTGGTGCTCTTGAGGGCCCCACAGCCATCATACTTGCCAATCCTTCAGTATTTACACTTGCTTGAACCAATGGGTGTGCCAACAATGCTTTCACTTCAGATGCGAAAAGAACACCATCCTTTAATTCTGTATAATACAATGGCTTCACACCTAATCGGTCTCTGCATAAAAACAGTGATTGTGTTTGCTCATCCCATACACCAAAGGCAAATATGCCATTTAGAAAATCTACACATTGCTCTTTCCATTCAATATACGCAGTTAATAATACTTCTGTATCTGAATGTGTTGTAAAACTGTGCCCTCTTTTTTGAAGTTCTTTACGAACCTCTTCGGTATTATAAAGTTCGCCATTATATGTAATGACATAGTTTACCCCATCATGTATTTTTTTCATTGGCTGTTTACCACCAATTAGATCGATAACAGCTAGTCGTCGATGGCCAAATGCAATATGCTCACTACACCAAATATTTTCATCATCAGGCCCTCTCTTATTTAATGTTTGGGTCATTCGTTTTAAGATCATATCACTTGTTCTTAAATCCTTTTGAAAGCTAGCCCATCCTGTAATGCCACACATTTAGCCACATCCTTTCGCCTATTAGCGTATGCTGTACGGTTCAAAAATGTGAAAAAGCACATGAATGCTAAGTACATTCATGTGCTTATTTTTAATTATTAAAACAGTCCACCAACAAAGTCAGTAATGCCTCCCCATAAATTGCCGAAGAAGTTACCTACACCTTGGAAGAACAATGAGATACCGCTAGCGCGCTCTACAGCCTTTGTTGTGACAACATCAGATGAAATATCCTTGCCATCGATAAAGCCGTAATCTGTGCCTTCTGTGCGTTCAATAACAACCTTACCTACAACAGTATCCTTTTTAACATCTGCCTCTAAACTTTTTTTATCTAAAACCAATGTCGGTTTATATAAATCTTTATCAGAAGACTTAATCATAAATGAAATGGGTTCTTTTACCGCAATCGCTACTTTGTCTTCTTTACCTTTTGTCACTTTTACTGTTTTTTGACCTTTGAACGTATAGTTCGCTGGTAAAATTTCTTGCTTTGAGAATTGAGAAAAGCCATAGTTAAATAATTTTGCTGTTGCATCAAAACGAGCTTCATAAGATCCTTGTCCTTTTGCATCAACAGCCTTCATAACAACAGCAATCAAACGAGTACCATTGCGCTCTGCAGTACCTGTGAAACAATGACCTGCAAAGTTTGTTGTACCTGTTTTTAATCCATCTACACCTTCGTATTCATACACTAATCCAGGCAACATAAAGTTCCAGTTAGACATTTGAATTTCATCTTCAGTACCTTCACGGAACTTCTTTTTTGCAATTTTAGATGTCTCTAAAACCTTTGGATGATCTTTTAATAAATGATAAGCCAATTTTGCTACAGATTTAGCAGGCATCACATTTTCATCCTCTGGGCCTGTACCTGATGGGTGCATACCAAATAAATCAGCATTATTAAGGCCCGTTGCATTGACAAATTTATAGCCTTCTAAACCAAGTTCCTCTGCTTTTTTATTCATTAACTTTAAAAACTCAGTCTCAGAACCTGCAATCGTTTCAGCAATAGCTACTGTTGCCGCATTTGCAGAATAAATTGCCATTGCCTCGTATAATTCACGAATGGTATAAGTGCCATCTCTACGTAAAGGTACATTACTTAATGCACGATTTTGAGACATACGATACGTATAATCTGTTACGTGATATTCCTGATCCCATTTAACTGTTCCTGCATCAATTGCGTCCAATAACAGGAATTCAGTCATCATCTTTGTCATACTTGCAATACCTAGTGAAGTATCTGCATTTTGTTCATATAAAATTTTCCCTGAGTCTGCGTCAATTAAAATCGCAGCATCCACTGTTAATCCTAAATCTGTTTCCGCATGTGCCTGTGCAGGAATACCTGCAAAAATACTAATTAGTAAAACAGGAATTAGGAGTAAGCGTAATACGGTGTTCGTTTTCTTTTTCACCTCTAAAGCCCTCCAAAAAATAATCTTGTCCTCGACATTTTATCATAGATAACAACATACGTGTTGACTCTCTACCATAAAAAAATGCTCTCGCGCCATCTTTGTAGACGATGCGAAAGCATAAAAGTTGCAAGTAATAAATTACATTGAATAGTTTGGTGCTTCTTTTGTAATTTGTACATCATGTGGATGGGATTCACGAAGACCAGCACCAGTCATTCTAACAAATTGAGCTTTTTCTCGTAAATGCTCAAGATGTGGTGCTCCACAATAACCCATACCAGCACGAATGCCACCAATAAGTTGATAAATTGTATCTGCTAGTGGTCCTTTATATGGTAGGCGACCTTCAATACCTTCAGGCACTAATTTTTTCGCGTCTTCTTGGAAGTAACGGTCTTTTGAGCCTTTTTCCATTGCTCCAATAGAACCCATACCACGATAAACTTTGAAGCGACGTCCTTGGAAAATTTCTGTTTCTCCTGGAGATTCAGAAGTACCTGCTAGAAGTGAACCAAGCATTACCACATTTCCACCAGCTGCTAAAGCTTTTACGATATCACCAGAGTACTTAATACCACCATCGGCAATAATCGTTTTACCAAGCTCACGAGCTACTGTAGCACAATCATAAACTGCTGTAATTTGTGGTACACCTACACCAGCTACTACACGTGTAGTACAAATTGAACCTGGGCCAATACCAACCTTCACAACGTCTGCACCAGCTTCAAATAATGCACGTGCACCTTCTGAAGTTGCTACGTTACCAGCGATAATTTCTAATTCTGGATAAGTCTCACGGATTGAGCGAATTGTCTGTAATACGCCTTCTGAATGACCGTGAGCAGTATCGATTACTACAATGTCTACTTGTGCTTCTACAAGTTTTTCAATACGTACCATTGTATCTTTTGATACACCAACTGCTGCACCTACAAGTAAACGGCCATGTATGTCCTTAGCAGCATTCGGGAATTCAATTACTTTCTCGATATCTTTAATTGTGATAAGTCCAGTTAATCTACCTTCTTCATCTACAATCGGAAGTTTTTCGATTTTATATTGTTGAAGAATTTTTTCAGCATCCTCTAAAGTCGTTCCAACAGGAGCCGTAATTAAATCTTCTTTTGTCATTACATCTTCAATTTTTAAAGAGTAGTCAGAGATAAAACGTAAATCACGGTTTGTAATAATCCCTACTAATTTTTGGTTTTCCATGCTATCAACAATAGGTACACCAGAGATTCTGTATTTCCCCATTAAATGTTCAGCATCGAAAACTTGATGAGTCGGAGTTAAGAAGAATGGGTTTGTTATAACACCATTTTCAGAACGTTTTACTTTTTCTACTTGTTCAGCTTGCTCATCGATCCCCATGTTTTTATGGATAATACCGATACCGCCTTGTCTTGCCATAGCAATTGCCATTTTAGACTCAGTAACTGTATCCATACCTGCACTAATCATTGGAATGTTTAATTTAATTTTCGGTGTTAATTGAACTGATAAATCAACATCTTTCGGTAATACTTCGGAATGAGCTGGTACTAATAATACATCATCAAAAGTTAAACCTTCTTTGGCAAATTTAGTTTCCCACATTTTCGTAACTTCCTCCTATAGTTAAAAGAATATTAATTGTAAGATTAACAACGTGGACTGCTACTGTCAAGAAACTTATAAAAGAAAGACAATTCAGATTTTTAATTATATCAAATTTTAAAGTTACACCCAAATAAAAAGCTATAATAAAAGAGATTTATTACCATTAATATTATATAAATGAAGGAAATGAGTGATATATTAAAGGTTTTTTGTAGGAAATTCTTTAATTTATTAATGAATTTCGTTAGTTTATAAAAAAACAGCCAGCACACAGCTGACTGTTTCATTGCCTAGCGACGTCCTACT
>NZ_DAMDAY010000114.1:0-14374 GCF_032093475.1 Lysinibacillus sp.
AGTTTGAGCAACTCTTCTTTCGACTCAGCAGCTGACACGAAACCAACTGGCATCCCGATAATTAAATCTGGTTTTGCTAAGCCTTCCTTAATTAAACGAATCAATTCCAGTAATGCTGTTGGTGCATTACCGATTGCATAAATACCACCTTCATGCAACTTAGAAGCCTTTTGCATAGAAATGATGGCACGTGTTGTATTTTGTTTTTTCGCTTCTACTGCTACATCCTCATCTGCAATATAGCAATGCAGATCACCACCGTGCTTTTGGAAACGTTTTTTACCAGATCCACTTTCAATCATTTGGACATCGGCAATGACATGACGACCAGCAAGGATCGACTTAATACCCGCTTCAATGGCGCCGGGAGTAATAATGACACTACGACCTAGTTCGAAATCAGCCGATGCATGGATAATACGACGTACAATCTTCCATTCATCTTCGGAGAAGTCATGCTCACCCATCTCCTCTGCAATAATCGAGAAACTATAGTCGTAAATTTTATCTGGGTCTACTGTTAACGGTTTGAAATCTGTTTTAAAATCCATGGATAATGCCTCCTAAATTGTATGTTGAACAGCCTGTAAGACTTCTTCAAATGTTGAATATTGTTGCCCATATTGAATATTGGGTCTTGCTATCAAAATTGTTTCAATATTACAGGCAAGAGCTGCCTCTAGCTTTTCATCAACCGAACCGACTTTACCGCTTTCTTTGGTAATCATCAAAGTGACCCCATATTGACGAAAAAGGGCTTCATTTAATTCCTTTGAAAATGGACCTTGAATGGCTACAATATCACGTTGTGCAACACCAAGTGCCTCACATTTTTCCATATTGTCCAATCTAGGTAGCATGCGAGCGATCACTCTTGTATTTTCTAAGCCTTGTAAAACCTTTGTAAATGTCGCAAGTGTTTTACTGCCTGTTGTCAACATGATGACACCGCGTTTTTCTGCTGCTAGCTTGGCTGCCTCCTCATAATCCTTCACCACAGTAATAAGTGGATGCGTATAATGCTCATGCGCACGTTCATAACGGATATAAGGTACTTGCGCCTGTTTAGCTGCAGCCATTGCATTTTTCGAGGCTTCCTCTGCAAAGGGGTGGGAAGCATCTACTACCAATTGATAGCCCTGGTCCAAAATAATGGACGCCATTTCTTCCGCTGTCAATCGACCTATTAAATGTGGCAAGCCAACATCAGCAAGACTTGAAGCTGCCGATTCTGTTACAACTGTGGCGGTTACAGCATGGCCTGCACTTTGAAAGGCAAGAGCTAGATCCCTTGCATCACTCGTCCCTGCTAACATGAAAATCATTTTACCGGCTCCTCTTCATGATGATGCTCGTGATGTTCGTGATCATGATGGTGGTGGTGGTCGTGACCATGATCGTGATCGTGATGATGGTGATGATGGGCATGTCCATGAACCGCCGCATAGGCGCGATAATTTTCTAAATCTTGCATCCCTGTTGATGTACCGTTAACTGCTTGCTCAATACGCTCTAATAAAACATTTTGTAATCGTTCGTGGTAGCCAAAATAGTTAGCAATTTGAATATCACACGCTGGATATTGCTCATTAAATTTCTTACACATATCATTCATACGTTCCATTAAAATCCCTGTGAATAAAAAATAAGGAAGCATAACAATTTTTTTAGCACCTAGCTTGACACAGCGCTCGATCCCTTCTTCGACACGAGGATCCGTTACACCCATAAAAGCGCTTTCCACGTATTTAACAGGTAGCTCCTCCCATAAAAGACGAGTAATTTTATAAAAATCACCATTTGCAGATGGATCACTGCCACCTCGTGCAATTAATAAAATCGCTGTATCTTGCTCTTCCTGTTCCGCATTAAAACCAATTTCAGCGAGACGATCTTGTAATATCGCAAAGATTTCTTCATGAATTCCAATTGTTTGACCGTACGTGAAAGTAATATTCGGGTAATGCTCACGCGCATGCTCGATCTCTGCTGGAATATGTAGCTTCGAATGACCAGCATGCAGTAATATGATCGGTATTACATGAACCTCTGTCGCGCCCTTCTTCACGCAGTTTGTAATACCCTCTTCAATATTTGGTGAAGCAAATTCAAGGAAACAAGTTTCCACTAAAAACTGTTCATCAATACGAGGCTTCATTTGCTCGATAAATGTACGTACCTCATCATTCCCTGCTGCTAAACGGCTCCCATGGCCGACAAATAAAATTGCTTTCATCTCTTTTCTCCTTACCTAGTCGCCGCACGGAGCTGGCTCTACTTTTATTTTGGAAGACATATCTTGATACGTATAATGCAGTATCTTTTTCACACGTTTAAAGTATTTAAACAAGCGTTCATTTGGATGAGCATTTGCTTTATATTCTTCAATAATGTCTGTAATAAGTGGGAGTAGCTGTTCAGGCTCCAACCCTTCTACAACTGGCTGCGCTGCATGAGCCGTACGACCGACTGGCTTTGCTCCAATAAAAACATCAAATTTACTTTTACGATAGACGATGCCAATATCATCAAATACAGCTCGATAACAGGCCATACCACAGCCATTGAAGCCAATATTTAATGTTTTAGGTAAGGACATGCCGCCTAGTTTTTCTTGTATTTCTTCCGCATATGGAATGGAATCAGCCTTTTCACCGTAGCAAAAATCACAAGCCTTCAATGACAGGACATCCCCAATAGGCGCTAATAAAAAGCCTACTTCCTGTAATTTCTCTGTAATGCGTTCAGGCTCTGTCGTCGGAATTTTTAAGTGGATTTGATGGTCTGGCGTATATTCCATCGTACCCTCTTCTCCAACCACCTCTGCTAATGTCATCATTTGCTGTGGTGTGAAAAACTTATTGGCTACCCCTGGACTTACTGCTAGCTCAAAAATAGATTCTATTTTTTGCTGCACAAGCTTCGGCGGCGTGACCTTAATTGCACTTGTTCCTTTCACCATGGCGAGTGCCGCTGTTGCCATTTCAAGCGCTGTTTTTTTCGGCCGAGGCGTAGCCGCTACACTGGGTTTATTAAATCGGCCAGCATTAGGGTCTGCTGCAAAGTCATCACGTGCAGTCCCTGTCTCTTGGTTCATTGCCCACGGCTCATTTTCTTCACGTAAACGCTGATGTGGTCGTAATGGCTGTTTTTCTTCCCCAAGTGTATATTTACGCTGGTAGCCACGTGGCGTAATCATTTTATTATCATAGAAAAATGTCGATGAATTCCCGATAATCACGGTTGTCAGCATACCAATATCATGTTCGAGCATTTCTGCTAATGTTGTCATCGTCACTTCCTGACGTTCTCTATAGGCACTTTTTACAAGTCCTACTGGTGTGTCTGGCGAGCGATATTCTAAGAGAATTCGTTGTGCTTCTACAATTTGTCTTGTTCTCCTACCACTTTTAGGATTGTATAAAGCAATAACAAAATCAGCCATTGCAGCAGCCTCGACACGCTTTGCAATTAAATTCCATGGTGTTAGGTGATCACTCAGACTAATGGTACAAGCATCATGCATAATCGGAGCCCCTAGTAAACTAGCACATGAATTGATTGCTGAAATACCAGGAACTATTTCTACTTCAATGCCTGTAGCTTCTGTCCAGCCTAATTCGATTAACACTTCGTACACTAATCCCGCCATACCATATACGCCCGCATCCCCACTCGAAATTACGGAGACGATGCTGCCTGCTTCTGCTTGACGAACAGCCTCTTGAGCACGTGATACCTCTTCTGTCATTCCGGTACTGACAATAGACTTTGCACTGACTAAATCTTGAATAAGCTCTACATAGGTTTTATAGCCTATGATCATATCACTTTGTTGTAAAGCTTCTACTGCTCGTGTCGTAATATGCTTAAAATCTCCAGGTCCAAAGCCCACTACGAAAATTTTCCCTTTTTGCGCCATGCTGTTACCCCTCTTTCACCTTTTCGATCCCTTTAATGGCTGTCGTTTGTGCTGTACGCTGTAATGTACCTTCCCGAAGTGTAAAGACATGTTCGTTGTATAATGTTTCATGATGTAAATCTTGTACGAGTATTCTTGCATGCTCTGTTGATGGCACTCGATACCAATTTCCTTGTGGATAGGCGATGACTACACAAGCATCCTTGCATCGTCCATTACAGCGCGTTCTTGTCGTATGTATTTCCTGATCGAGTGCTTGTCGCTGTATTTCATCTCGAATGGCTAAGGTAATTTCCTCAGCATCCTTTCTCATGCAGCTACTGCCATTGCAAATAAAGAGATGTGTTTTCATCCCCTCTAAATTCCATGTTGTCATCTTCTGTCTCCCCTCATTTGCTTTCTGGAAAAAGAAAAAACCCTCACTCTTAACGAAGAGTAAAGGTTTTGTAGAAGCCAAATAAAAACGAATAGAATAAAATACAGGTACTCGCTCTCGCTTCAACTTCTCCCTCCGAAAAGTTTGCATGCACAATCAAATAAGCAGGTTTCCTGACTTAAGCTTCATTTTACTATCGCACCTTCCCAAGTTTTCACCAGTGGTACCTGCGAATTCATCAGCTATTACAGTAGCGGGGGCTGTATTGGATTTTCACCAATTTCCCTATTATCTCGAGCTATTCGAGCACTTATTGACGTTTTATATGAAATTTATTATCTTCTTCAATTGTTTAGAAAACTGTCTCTATCATATCTTATTATTTTAAAATTTCAATATTTCTTTAAAAATTTATGACAAATTTATCAATTTTGCTCGAATCTTATTCTTTAAAAAACTAAGTTCTCCTTACTTCTATCTAAATTTTCTATATGGATATGCAATTAAAAATTTTTATATAAAAAAATCTAGCACAATTATGGAAATTTATGTTACACTTTGTCGTGAAATCTCACAACTTTATGTTTTTTCGGTGTAAAATGCTTGCCATTTTACTTAAAAGGGAAGCCGGTTTGAATCCGGCGCGGTCCCGCCACTGTAATAGGGAGCTTTATAGATAATGTCACTGTCCAATGATGGGAAGACCTATAAAGTGTTGAACTAGAGCCAGGAGACCTGCCGAAAAAAAGGTGATCGTTTCAACCTACGAGGATAGGTGTGCGGCTTAGCAGATGAGAATGATTTGCTTTTTTTAGCTATGCACTTTTCCAGCAGCGGAGAAGTGCTTTTTTATTTTACGCACGCTACATTCTTAAAAAACTAATCGTTAGGAGGAAAGCTTTTGACATTTTCATGGTGGAAACTTAGTTATTTTTTATTGGCCTTGTTAATCGTGCCAAACCGAGCCTTTGCTATGCATATCATGGAAGGCTTTTTACCCATTGAATGGGCCATTTTTTGGTGGGTCATCACGACTCCCTTTATTATTCTAGGATTGCGTTCCATTCGAAAAACAATGGAAGAAAACCCTGAAACAAAAATGCTCTTAGGGCTTTCAGGAGCCTTTGCTTTTGTGCTATCGGCCTTAAAGATCCCCTCTGTTACCGGGAGCTGCTCCCACCCAACTGGCGTTGGACTTGGAACAGTTTTATTTGGACCTTTAGCAATGAGTGTCATTGGGACGATTGTGTTATTATTCCAATCATTACTATTAGCGCATGGTGGTATCACTACTTTAGGAGCCAATGCCTTTTCTATGGCTATTGTCGGTCCGTTTATTGCTTACTTTGTTTTTAAAGGGGCTCAACAAATAGGGTTGTCATTTTCACTTGCCGTTTTCTTTGCCGCTATGCTTGGTGACTTAGGTACATATATTGTGACTTCTGTCCAACTAGCACTAGCCTTCCCTTCAGAGGTTGGAGGTTTTATGGCATCCTTTACAAAGTTCGCAGGAATTTTTGCCTTAACTCAAATTCCGTTAGCCGTTAGTGAAGGAATTTTAACAGTCATTGTGATGAATTTCTTGAAAAAATACAATGTCAGCGAATTAAAAACTTTACGTGTTTTCTCTACAAAGGAGGCACATTAAAATGAAACGTAATGTATTGCTATTAGTGATTGTAGTGCTGTTAGCCATCATCCCACTGTTCATCCAAAAAGGAGCAGAATTTGGTGGTGCTGATGGAGAAGCAGAAGCTGCTATTGGAGAAATCGATGCAGAATATGAACCGTGGTTCGACAGCTTATGGGAGCCGCCAAGTGGTGAAATCGAAAGCTTATTATTCGTCCTACAAGCCGCTATTGGTGCTGGTTTTATTGGCTACTTCATTGGCTATATGCGCGGCAAACATAAAGAAGGTTAACCAACATGTTGCTCATTGATAAATATGCCTACCTCAATAAGCTAGCGTTCGTTCATCCACTTGAAAAAATGATCTTTTCACTTGGACTACTTCTAGTAACGCTTATCATGAAAGATGAACGTCTTTCACTCATTACATTTTTTGTAATGAGTGCTTTTATCATTATAGGTGCGAAAATCCCGCTTAAATACTATATTAAATTACTATTACTACCAGCTTTTTTCTTGCTGACGAGTCTCGTATCCATTTTACTAGCTATTACACCTTCAACCACTGTCTTACCTGCGCATGTTTGGTCTTTCACGTGGATGGCTTGGACAATATTCATCGGGAAAGCAAGTGTCCTAACTGCGCAACACTTGTTCTTTATCGTTCTTGGCAGTATTAGCTGTTTATATTTTTTAATTTTGACCACATCCGTACAAGGAATTTGTTTTGTGCTACGACAATGGCGACTTCCCTCACTCCTAGTCGAGCTAGTAGAATTAACCTATCATTTTATCTTTATTTTTTTAGGGAGCATGCAAAAAATTCATCTAGCCCAGCAGGCCAGGCTTGGCTACCATTCACCTATGCAGTGGCTACGCTCTATATCTATGCTTATTGCGGCACTATTTGTTGAAATGTTTCAGCGTAGTCGAGAGCTCAACAATGCCATGCAGTCACGGGGCGGTGAAAGCGTTTATTGGCAAGAGACGAGCTCTTATAGCAAGAAAAACTGGCTAGGCATGGCCGTTATTTTTCTAGTGCTCATCGTATATGGAGGATACTTCTCATGAAAAACTGTTATTTTGAACTAAATCAGCTGTCCTATGCCTATGCTGATGGAACGAAGGCTCTGACAGACATTACCTTACACATACCTAAAGGAAAAAAAATCGCCATCCTAGGTCATAATGGTGCTGGAAAATCGACTTTATTTCAGCATCTGAACGGCATCTTGAAGCCAACTGCTGGAACGATATTATTTGAAGGAAATAAGCTTCAATACAATCGAAAGGCATTAAAGGCACTTCGCCAGCAAGTCGGCATCGTTTTTCAAGATGCGGATCATCAACTTTTTTCAGGCACTGTCAAGCAAGATATCGCATTTGGACCACTGAACCTTGGTTGGTCTACTGCAAAAGTTGAAGAAAAAATAGCATGGGCTGTTGCACAGACAGAAGTGGGAAATTTACTCGAAAAACCGATTCATTTTTTAAGTGTAGGTCAAAAAAAACGTGTGGCAATGGCAGGTGTGTTAGCGATGGAGCCCTCTGTCCTCCTGTTAGATGAACCAACAGCTGGTCTTGATAATTATTATTCTTCAAAAGTTTTACAAACTTTAGCTAAATTAGCAGACGGTAAAAGAACGATTTTACTAGCTACTCATGATCTCTCTCTTGCTTATGAATGGGCGGATCAAATTATTGTTATGGAGGGTGGATCAATTATTTATAATGGCGATCCTATCACCTTGTTTTATGATGAAGATTTGCTAACACAAGCTCATCTAGAACGACCATGGGTTTTAGAAATGGTCTTAGCATTCCAAAAAAAGAAATTAGTGCAGGAAAGCATCCGTATGCCTCGCTCTAAAAAAGATATAGAAAAATTAATTGACCAAATTGATTGCTAGAGAAAAATTTTCCTCAATTACGAAACTTTACTAATCTTTATTCGTATATGTATAGTCGAGACTAAATTTACAACCCCAAGGAGAGATAACAATTGAAAAGTTGGTTTAACAAATCTGTCGCAGTTGTAGCATCCGCTGCACTAATGGTTCCTACCGCTTCTGCCTTTGCTGAGACACCACAACATACAGCAAAAAATGTGCTGGCAAACAGTTCGAAACAAATAGAAAAGAATGAAGAAAAATGGATGAGCAAGGATACAATTGTTATCAAGCATTCAGGTCTTGATAAAAATGTACATAAAAAAATTGGCTCTAAAGTCATCCGCTCTATTCCTTCTTTAGGTTACGATGTAGTTCAACTGAACAAAGGGGTAACAATCGAAAAGGCCGTTTCATACTACTTAAAGCAAAACGGGATTAAAAGTGTATCCCCTAGCTATGTATATCATTCTTTCACTAAAGACATAGATCCAAAAAAACAAGAGATGTATCATTTAAGTCTACTGCAAATGGATCAAGCACTCCAATTAGCTGGCGATCATGATGTAAAAGTTGCTGTCATTGATTCTGGTGTCGATTTTAAACACCCCGATCTCAAATCTCAAGTACTCCCACCCTATAATGCAGCAGCACCTGCAAATGCTACTTATCCAGGCGACCATGGAACACATGTGGCGGGAATTATCGCCGCAGCAAAAGATAATGGTATTGGTGGACACGGGATTAATCCAAAAGCAAAGCTACTGCCAATTGATGTATTCAATGGCAAAGAGGGCGCAAATGATTTCATTATTGCACAGGGCATTCTCTATGCCATTGAGCAAGGTGCCGATGTCATTAATATGAGTCTAGGGGGCTATGGGGAATCTCCACTGATGAAGGAAGCTGTTCAGAAAGCCATTGATAGTGGAATAACAGTTGTGGCTGCTGCTGGAAATGAATCAACAGATGATTACTCCTTCCCCGCTTCATTCGAAGGTGTCATTAGTGTTGGTTCGACGAATGATCGCAACAAGCTATCAAGTTATTCAAATTACGGACCGTCCGTTGATGTTGTGGCACCTGGTGAGGAAATATATAGTACGGTTCATGATGGGAAAAAAGGTTCTTCCTTTGTCAAATTTAGTGGCACATCTATGGCATCGCCAGTCGTGGCAGGTATTGTCTCCCTTCTTAAATCAAAATATCCAAATTTAAAGCCGCATGAAATAGAAGCCATTCTGGAAATGACAGCACAAGATTTGGGCGAGAAGGGTTATGATCTTACGTATGGTCATGGGCTTGTAGATCCTGTAAAAGCATTACAGTTTGATTTAAATAAACTGCCTAAGCATTATTCAGAGACTAAGGAAAATCAGCTTAAAAATGCCAAAGTACTAGCTAAAAATAAGTTGAACACGGAACAAGGTGTATTTGAGCAACAGGACGAGATAAAATGGTACAAGGTTGAATTAGACCAGGATGAATATGCTCAGCTTACATTAAAAGGTGCTGATAAATATGATTATGCCTTTGACCTATATTTCTACCCAAATAGTGGGATTGGTGATGTAGAACCGATCAATGTGAATGATGTTCGTGTAGGTAAAAAAGAAGGATATTTATTTAAAGCAGATCAAAAAGGCACACTATTAGTTGGTGTTAAAGATCATAATGGCAGCTATAGCTTAAAAGGTAAATCTACTTATGTCTTTACAGCACAAACGACGAAGGACCTGCCAATCGATACATTGGATAAGTCTGCAATGGAGCCCATTAAAAAGTTCCCATATAGTACAGCAGGCAAAAACTATACCCTTCTGTCAAAAGATCAACAGCAAGATCAAGATTATTTCACGTTTTCTGTAAAAAAACCTACGACGTTAAAATTTGATCTTACTGGGATTCCAGGTGTTACCGCTTCTATGGAGCTTTATCTAAAAGATGACCTTTCTCCAATACCACCACAAGAAGCCGGCAAAGCTGAAAATGAGGAAGTTGAAGAAGAGGAAGCTTATCCAATACAATCTGCTTATGGTGCAGCGAAAGGTGAAGCAGTCAGCATGATAATCGATGCTGTTCCAGATCAAGAATACGTATTAAGTGTATCTAATGAGAGTAATAGTGAGTTTTCAATGGAGATGTTCTTTAGTGGTGGCATTGAAAAAGAGGAAACGATCAGTGAATCTATGATTCCTTACACATTAAAAGGTGAAGTGGTGACCCTTCCTCCTGACGAGGATGGACTACCTTTAGATGAAGCCATGTTAGAAGAAAACGTCCCAGAGGAACAAGTACCTATTTCACCAAGTAACATAAAAAAACGCAATGAAATGGATAGCCTGATGAGTATGTTAATGACACCTATGACGTCGGGCAATCTTGAAAATGTTGATCAAATTCTGAAACAGGCGATACGCTTTGATATCGGCGAAGATCAAAAAGCTTATTTCCAAACTGAATATGATGAAGATTTCTTCACATTTAAAGCGAAGGAAGACGCTCTCTATAGTTTTAGCTTTAACAAAGGTACAAACCAAATGCCTACGGGTACAGTGTTTGAATATGACGAGGAAGCAAAGGAATTAATTCCGGTTTCTTCCTTAACAAATGATCTCGGCATTTTAGCACTACTACTTGGTTCAGCCGGTAATGAAAATGAAGCAAAGGTCATTCCATTAAAAAAGGACAAAACATATGTAGTAGCTGTTGTTAATGCTGGTGAACGTTCTGCTGATCCTTACACATTGAAAACTAGTAAAATAGGTGAAATTCCAGCAGATTATAATCCGGAAAATAATGAGGAAGCAAAAGCCCTCAAAATTCAACCGGGTACTACTTACAAAGATCATCTCATTTATTCAGATGATGTAGATTACTACTACTATAAGCAAGAAGGCAATGATGAAGTGATGAGCCTGCTTCTTTCTTCGGTTCCGTTTACAAATGAACAATTAGCGCAACTACCAAATGAACTGCAAAAAGACTTGAAATTTGCAGGAGCGATTATCGAGGATACGAACGGTAATATGAAAATTGATCCGAAGGAAATGGAAACTGAAGTTCCATTTGGACTTGGTGACAACATACTTGAAATGCTCCTTGGAATGATGGGAACAACTGATGTCAACACATCCTTTACGGCTAAAAAAGATCGAGGCTATTTTATCCTTGTTAACAGCATGGGGCTTGGTCAAGTGTCCGCTCAACCGTATACATTAACGCTGTTTGACCATAAGCGAGCAGACGAAGATGCCGATTCTAAATTAGTGAATGGAATCCCAACCAAACCATCTGCTCTTACGAAAAAAGAGGATCGATGGATCGCAAGTCAGTATTTAAATGCAGGTATCCCATTTGGTGATAAGGATTATTTTGAATGGAACAATGACCAAAAGCGCGACGTGACATTCTCTCTTCAAACAGAAAAATCACTAGATGGCGTCATCCGAGTGATCGATGCAAATGGAAAAACAGTCAAAACGCTAGATCTTTATGGGGCAGGAGATGCTGAGGTAGGTACAGTAGAACTAGATGCTGGTAAATACTATATTGAAGTCAGTGAATATTATGGTCAGGCAAGTACCCTACCTTATACGCTAGAAATTAAATAACCAACCTAATTTCCCCTAGATTATGATAGATCTAGGGGATTTTTAGCACAAAAAAGCATCCGTCCGTAGACAGGATGCTTGCTCGTTTATTTTACATAAAATATTTCACATAATTACAGTATTCATCTTGCTTCATGTGAAGTTTTTCATAAAGTTTACGCGCATTTACATTATCGGCTGCTGTTTGTAGCGTAACATAGCGAGCATCTTGTTGCTCACAATATTGAAATACCTGTTCCATCAATGCCTTGCCCACCCCTAGGCCTCTAGCATCTTCGGTTACATAAATATCATTGAGAATAAAGGCGCGTTGTAAAGCGACAGAGGAAAATGTTGGATATAATTGTGTAAATCCAATCACCCTACCATCTTCCTGCGCTACAAAAACAACAGACTCTTTTAAAGCCAATCGTAATTGTAAAAATGCCTTGGCACTACTTATATCTGAATCAATCCCATAAAATTGGCGATATTCATCAAATAATTTTGCTAAGTCTTCTAGTTCGTTCATTGTTGCTTGTAGTATTTCCATTCCTGTCTCCCCTTGTGTCTACCCATGATTGTCTAACCTATATTTCTAGAATCTATTATATAGGAAATAATGGTATAAAGAAAAGAATACTCCACTATTTAGAGAAAGAATATTTACGTTTATTCATCCAAATATACAGCAACCTTCTTCACAAGTTGCTGCCAGTTTAGTTCCTTTCGTGCAAATGCTTGCAATTCTACACAAGTATTTGCTAGCAATGCTTCCTGCTTCGTGACTTGCTGGAATGTCCGGCCAATACTTTCCCAGTCATGTGTCGGATGTATGGTGCCAAAACGTTGTTGCTGGGTTATATCATCAGCACCATCCACATCAGTTGTCACAATATAACAACCATTTTTAGCTGCTTCTGCAAAAACATGTGCATAGCATTCAACTAGAGATGTTAAACAAAAGATTTTAGCCTTACGGTATTCCTCCTCTAATTTCACCCTATCATAAATGGGCCCTATGATTGTCACTTGCTTCGCAAGTGGATGACTATCCAGTATCATTAGCAGCTCCTGCTGGAATGTTGCAGACATCGGACCTACTAACCGAAGCTCCCAGTCTGGAATTTGTGCTGCTAGAAAAGCTCTAACAGCCAATATAGTTTGCTTCTCTGGCGAATCTAAGCGTCCCACCATTAAAATTCTATTTTCTTTTTCCTGAAACGGCACCGGCTCTGTGTAAAAATGCTCATAAAAGCCATTGGGCAGATGTTTAATTTCCAATTGTGAAAATTCTTGAATGGCCTTTTGAATAGATACACATTCAGAGGTGAGGAGATCACAGAGTTTTAGTAACTCTAGAAAATATGGATAGGTTTTTAATCGGTTTAGCCAAAATCGATTCACATCTAACTTCATATATATTTTCCCATCTGGATGATAGTGCTTATAGGTCTGGAGAATAGGAAGGTAGGATGGATAGGGACCGATAGCGAATACTATGTCGATCTCCTTTGCATGCTTCACTAAATAGGCATTCATATTCGCCACATAGTCAATGCCAAATGGGACATGTTCAAATTTCACATTAGGAAAAGATTGTTGAAGTAGGGCGTCGTTCATCTCTGTTGTAACAATACTCACTTCATAGCCTAAGTAGTCCCCAAGTAAAATAGGTACAAGGCATAAATCTTTGAAAATATGTGCATCGGAAAGTTTATAGGACTCCACGCTACAAATAAAGGCGATCTTTTTTGACATCGTATCCCTCTTTCTAATAAAGCACTCTAACTAGTTTATGTCCCCCCCTGTTAAACGTGCACAACTTAGTAAATTTTCGCCCTTAGCAGCACATTTCTCTAGTAAAAGAGCTTGATAGATGTAAAAACTACTCTCTCAAAAGCTTCTAAAAACAAGCATTGGCCTACAGTCACACTATATTCACGCATATTGTATTAAAGAATCCGCTCGGTTAAGTAACTCTACTAATTATAAAAGAATGGAGGGATCACATGAAAATCAGCTTTTTATCACCCGCATTTAATAGTGAAGAATGGATCATAACAATGCTTGACAGCATTCCAAAAGAATATGCCTATGAAATTATTGTTGTAGATGATGGTTCCACTGACAATACATTAGCTATTTTACAAGACTATCAAAAAAACTGTGCGGCTTTAAAAATTATCGTTCATCCAACAAACCTAGGTGCGAGCGTTGCATATAATCGGTGTATTGCAGAGGCAACAGGAGACTATATAGCCATCATTGATAGCGATGATCATTATTTGCCTGCCATTCGCAACGTACTCGCACAGGTAGATGGTGAGTTTGATATTTATTATTACAACATGATTATAAAAAATGGCTATGGATTTATTAAAGATGAATCCAACCGCTACTCATTACCTGGTCAGTTTAAAATCATTCGAAGAAGTTTTATCGGTGATGCTAAGTTTACCATTCGGAAAGATATTGCGGGAGATTGGGATTTTAACTGTGCACTCATGGATAAAAATCCAACTTGTAAATATACAAATGAATTTGCCTACTGGTACAACTATCCTAGGGAAAACTCTGAATGTGATTTGCATGAAAAAGGCCTGAAATAAAATGATCCTAATCAACATACAGGAGGTGCTACAAACCATACAATGTTTACAGATAAAATATTACTGATTACAGGAGGCACTGGTTCTTTCGGTAACGCAGTTTTAAAGCGATTTCTAAATACTGATATTAAAGAAATTCGAATTTTTTCAAGGGATGAGAAAAAACAAGACGATATGCGTAAGCTCTATCAGCATTCGAAAATAAAATTTTATATTGGGGATGTCCGTGATATACAAAGTATTCCCAACGCTATGTATAACGTAGACTATGTATTCCATGCCGCTGCGCTTAAGCAAGTTCCCTCCTGTGAATTTTTCCCTTTAGAAGCTGTGAAAACCAATATTTTAGGAA
>NZ_DAMDAY010000115.1:0-9774 GCF_032093475.1 Lysinibacillus sp.
TATTCGAGGGCTCTGATTGGCAAACAGGTGCCTATTTTGAAAAGCGCGGCTATGACAGCGACAAATGGAATGCTTTACGTGAGGCAGTGGCGAAAGAGGGAATGCGAAATGGCTATGTTATGGCAGTAGCCCCTAACTCATCGACATCGATTCTAGCAGGAAGTACGGCGTCAATTGATCCGATTTTCCAAAAGAGCTACTCAGAAGAGAAGAAGGATTACAAAATTCCTGTGACGGTACCAGATTTATCACCCGTAACGACTTGGTACTATAAATCAGCTTATTTCATCGATCAAAATTGGACAATCAAACAAAATGCAGCCCGTGCTCGCCACATTGACCAAGGCATTTCACTAAATTTATATGTTCAAAATACGATTAAAGCAAAGGATTTACTGGCACTGCATATGAATGCTTGGGCAAGTGGTGTGAAAACGACCTATTATGTACGCTCCACATCAGTAGAATTATTAGAATGTGAGTCTTGTGCAAGCTAGGAGGAAAAAACAATGACAACGATTACGAAACGACAAATTATGGATAAGGAAGCACCTAACCGTTCTACAGGTATCGTTAATGGGCGCTCCTCCAATATTTTAAACTGGGATGATGTCCGCTTTAGCTGGGCGTACCCTAAATATAAAAAAATGCTAGGAAACTTCTGGACACCATTTGAAATTAATATGAGCAATGATGTTAAGCATTTCCCTGAGCTGACGAAAGATGAACAAGAATCATTTTTAAAAATTATCGGTTTATTAGCGCTATTAGATAGTGTGCAAACTGATTTTGCAGGTAAGGTAGCCGATTATTTAACGGATTCTAGTTTAAATGCGTTAATGATTATCTTAGCGCAGCAAGAGGTTATTCATAATCATTCCTATTCGTATGTGCTTTCCAGTATCGTCAACAAGGATGAGCAGGATCGTACCTTTGATTTTTGGCGTACAGAGCCTGTTCTAGAACGACGCAATGATTTTGTTATAAAAGGCTACCAGGCTTTCTCAGAGGAGCCGACTGTCGAAAATATGCTTGAGGCCATTATTTATGATGTCATTTTAGAGGGTTTATTCTTCTATTCGGGCTTTGCCTTCTTCTATCATTTAGCACGCAATCAAAAAATGGTCGCTACGTCTACAATGATCAATTATATTAATCGTGACGAGCAGCTCCATGTCGATTTATTTGTGAAAATTTATCAAGAATTATTAGAGGAATATCCAGAATACGATACACCTGAACGTCAGGCTCGTGTTCAGGAAATCTTCCGCGAAGCCGTTCAACTAGAAATCGATTGGGCCAATGAAGTCATCGGCGATAAAATTGAAGGCCTTGATGTTGAGGACGTCCATGATTATGTCCACTTCTATGCCAATGTTCGCTGTAATCAGCTTGGCGTAGACCGTCCATTCGAGGGCTACCGCAAAAATCCATTAAAATGGATTAAAGCCTATGAAGATGTAGACCTTGGCAAAACCGACTTCTTCGAGCAACGCTCCCGCCAATATGTCAAAGTCAACGTCGAAGATAACGGCTTTGATGATTTGTAATCATCGTGTCACACCACCCCCATGCCCACTTGCATGGGGGTGTTTTACTTGGGTGGAATCGTTACGAGGTTGAGAAGTGTTCGCTCGATATTGGTTGATTGGCTCGGTGGAAGGGGAGCCTTCTCTTTGAAGGAAGCAGCTTACATGATAGGTGGGGACTCCGCTCGAAAGTGTGAAGCAACCGCTCAAAGGAACGGTGAATCCGCTCGAAAGAGAGAGGAAACCGCTCAAAGGAAGGGTAACCCCGCTCAAAATGTGAAGCAACCGCTCAAAAAAGGGTTGTCCCCGCTCGAAAATGAGAGAAAGCCGCTCAAAGGAAGGATGAACCCGCTCGAAAGTGTGAAGCAACCGCTCATAAAAGGGTTGTCCCCGCTCCAAAGTAGGGTAACCCCGCTCAAAAATTTGAAGCAGCCGCTCAAAGAAAGGATGACTCCGCTCAAAGCGAGAGAACCCCGCTCATCAAAGGCTTGACTCCGCCCGAAAGTGAATGGCCCCAGCTCAAAAGTCAGAACCCACTCATCCATTTCGACGAGGCCAGAATATTACGTGACTCGAAAAATTATTGCCAAATGGGAATGATTTTCAGTTATAATGAGGAACGAATGGGATTTAAAAAGAACGGAGACGAAGGTATGCAGGCAGTTAAACAGTTAGGGCAGTATTTGGGGCCCTATAAATTTTTCACGTTGATTGCACCTCTTTTGATGGTGTTGGAGGTGACGATGGATTTAATTCAGCCGACCATTATGCAGCATATGATTGATACGGGGATTGTCCAAGGCGATCATCAGTATGTATTGAATATGTTTGTGTTAATGCTCGGCAGTGCAGTACTTGGGCTTGTTGGTGGGGTTGGTTGCTCCTACTATAGCTCGAAGGCGGCGATTCATTTTGCGTCGGATGTTCGGCAGGCTCTGTATGAGAAGATGATGACGTATTCGGCTAAGGAGCGAGATGCGTTTACGACAGGGAAGCTTATCACCATTTTAACGAGTGATGTGGAAAGTATGCAGCGGGCGTTTATGATGACGCTGCGTATTTTTGTGCGAGGGCCGCTGTTGTTTATTGGGGCAGTCATTATTGTGTTTGTAACAGCGCGGGAGCTTTTTTCCATCCTCCTTATTATTGTGCCATTGCTGATTATCGCCATGTATTTTTTCACAAAGTATTCGGGCGTGCTATATCGTCGTGTGCAGGAGGCTATTGATGCGGTCAATACAAAGCTGCAGGAAAATTTGGCTGGTATCCGGGTGGTCAAAGCCTTTCGCCGTGAGACGCAACAGGTGGCGCAGTTTGGTGATTTAAATCATACGCTAACGAAACGATTTATTACCGCTGAGCAAATTGTTGGGGTATTGGTGCCCTTTACGATGTTCGTTGTCAATCTGGGGATTGTTGCAGCGCTTTGGCTTGGCGCAATCAAGGTAGAAGCAGGTACTGTACAAGTTGGGGTTATTCTCGCTTTTATTAACTATTTAACGATTATTTTAAATGGGCTGATGTCCTCAAGTATGGTACTCATGCAAATTGCGCGAGCATTGCCATCTGGAGAACGGATTGTCGATGTGTTAAACAAAGACATTGCTGTTAAGGAAGCACAACAGCCGCTGACAGACCCCATTAAAGGAGCGATTGACTTTGATCATGTAAGCTATCGTTACTATGAGACAGCAGAGGATGTCCTTAAAAACATTTCGTTTTCTGTTAAGCCGGGGCAAACGGTAGGAATTATTGGGAAAACAGGTAGTGGTAAATCAACACTGGTAAAGCTGTTGCCTCGCTTGTTTGATCCAACAGCTGGGGAAATTCGCTTAGATGGTAAACCACTAAAAGCCTACTCCTTATCAACGCTACGAGAGCATATTGGCTTTACCTCACAAAAAGCCCTGCTGTTTTCAGGTGCGATTGAGAAAAATATACGACTCGGCAAGGACGATGCGACTGCGGAGGAGATTCAACAGGCCTTAGAGGCGGCGTGTGCCAGTGAGTTTGTGGAGCGTCTTGATCAAGGCTTAGCCCATGAATTGTCACAGGGGGCTACGAATTTATCAGGGGGGCAAAAGCAGCGCCTTGCTTTAAGTCGTGCGTTCATTCGCAAGCCTGCCATTTTAGTGCTTGATGATACAACCTCTGCGCTCGATAGTGCTTCAGAGCAACATGTTCAGCAGGCAATTGCCACACAGTATCAAGATACAACGACGATCATTGTGGCTTCGAAAATTGCCTCTATTCAGCAAGCAGATGTCATTTTGGTTCTAGAGGATGGCGGCATTGTTGGGCAAGGAACCCATCAGCAACTACTACAATCAAATACACATTATCAAGCAATTTACGCGTCACAGCAAAAGGCTGGTGAACAAGGATGAGTCAAAGTCAACCAAAGCAAATGAATTTTGGACGTGGTCCACGCATGGGAGCGCCAGCTGAGAAAGCAAAAAATCAAAAAGCAACACTAGCACGAGTATGGCACTATGTGAAACAGCAAAAATTAGGGCTGTTTTTATCCATCTTCTTTGTCATGGCTTCTACATTTTTAAGTCTTGCAGGACCTTACATGATTGGCCATATTATTGATGACTATATTATAAAAAAGGATATTGATGGAACGATTCGTCTTGGCATCGTGTTGGCTGTCATATTTACGGTTGCGTCTATTCTGACATGGCTACAAACGTATGTCATGATTCAAGTGGCCATGAAAACCATTCGGACATTACGTCTGGACCTATTTCAAAAGCTTCAAACGCTGACATTACGATTTTTTGATCAACGTGCGCTTGGCGACTTAATGAGCCGTGTCACAAATGATATTGATAATTTAAACACGGCACTGGCTCAAAGTGTCACACAAATCGTATCATCCATCTTAACGGTGATTGGTGTGAGTATCGCTATGTTCACATTAAGCTGGCAATTAGCGATCGTGACATTAATTATTATTCCGCTAATTGTTTTCACGACCAAGCAGATTATTAAACGCAGTAGTAAAAACTATGCAGCACGTCAGCGAGATCTTGGTAAGCTCAACGGCTATATCGAGGAAATGATTACAGGAGCAGAGGTGCTCACGCTTTTTGGTAAGGAGCAGCAAACAATTGACACCTTCCATCAGCAAAATGAAAACCTACGAAACTCAGCCCAGCGAGCAGAAATTACCTCGGGCTTACTTGGACCTATTAATAACTTTATGAATAATTTAGGCTTAGCTGTCGTCATTGGAACAGGAGCCTTCTTAGCTGTAAAAGGTGTTGTGACGGTTGGCATCATTGCAGCGTTTGTTACTTATACAAGGCAATTTTTCCGTCCGCTGAATCAGTTATCCAATCTATTAAATACTTTTCAATCTGCCATTGCTGGAGCAGAGCGTGTCTTTGAGATTATGGATGAACCATCAGAAGTAAGTGATGTACCAAATGCTATCGAGGCGTCGTCGTTAAAAGGAGATGTTGTTTTCAAGCAAGTGTCATTTAGCTACGTGCCAGATAAGCCTGTTCTAAAAAACATTCACTTCCATGCGAAGGCAGGGGAGACGATCGCGCTTGTTGGTCCAACAGGCTCTGGAAAAACAACGATTATCAACTTACTGACGCGTTTTTATGACGTGGATCAAGGTGAAATTCTGATTGATGGGCACAATATCGAGCACTATCAAATGGCGGGCATTCGTCAAAGAGTCGGTGTCGTCTTACAGGACACATATTTGTTCTCCGGCACCATCCGAGAAAACATTCGCTTTGGGAAGCTCGATGCGACAGATGAAGAAGTCGTCGAAGCGGCGAAAATCGCCAATGCCCATCATTTTATTAAATATTTACCAGCACAGTACGATACTCCAGTCCAGGCAGGCGGTGCTAATTTAAGTCAGGGACAACGACAGTTAATTGCGATCGCTCGGGCTATTTTAGAAAATGCTGATATTTTAATTTTGGATGAAGCGACATCGAGTGTGGATACACAAACGGAGGTCGATATTCAAAAGGGCTTACAGCATTTAATGCGGGGCCGCACAAGCTTTGTTATAGCGCACCGTTTAAAAACAATCGAGAATGCGGATCAAATACTCGTAATTCAGCAGGGTGAAATTGTCGAGCAAGGCAGTCACCATGAGCTCATGCAACAACAGGGGATTTATCGTCATCTACAGCAAAAGCTATTGTTAGAGCAGGTAGAATAGGGAATAATAGAGATATTCTTTCTGAAAGCGAGGGATTAGGATGTACGAATTAAAGACGAAAGAAACGGATGCAAGTGTCATTGAATTTATCGAGAGTGTAGACCACCCGAAAAAGCGGGAGGATGCCTTTCGACTATTAGATATTTTTACAGAGGTCACAGGCTACGATGCTAAAATGTGGGGACCGAGTATTATCGGGTTTGGTCATTATCACTACAAATATCAAACAGGCCATGAAGGCGATGCACCACTTGTTGGATACTCTCCTCGCAAAGCAAAAATTAGTCTATATTTTGCTCCAGGTGATTCTGAGCGAGAGCAGCTATTGCAGCAATTTGGTAAGCATACAACGGGAAAAGCCTGTGTTTATATTAATAAACTTGCTGACGTGGATGAAGCTATCTTAAAAGCACTCATACAACAATCCATCGCTTTTTTACGAAAAACCTATCCAGAAGCCTAGCACAAAGAAAGCTGCCTATCACTATGTAGGCAGCTTTTATGTATCAATATGTGTAACGATACTAAATTGAGTACGTCTAAAAGGATAGAGAGTAGAAAGCGGGTGAAATTCATTTGCGTAAACTAAGTTCTATGATCCTTTTGTTATTCTTATCCTTAAGTTTATGGGGTTGTGCAGGGAAAAATAATGAACCTAATATAGTAGATGAAGCATCATCAAATGATAGGGAAAGGGTTGCAGATATAGAAGGAATTATAATCGACAAAACAGAGAAGTCTATTACAGTTGTTTGGAATGTTGCGGAAAAAGACCTTGCATTAAGTAAACGCGAAATTTTAGAATTGGCCATGCCAAATGCTTTTATTGTGTCTTATTCAGATACGAGTGATTTTACCATTGGTGATCGAGTAGCCATTTGGACTACTGGTACTTATCTTGAGTCATACCCAGCGCAGGGTACTGCAACTACGATCCAATTAATCGAAAAGTAAGAATAACAGCTCAATCATTTGGTGAAGAAGTGCCAAAGGGTTGAGTTTTTTTACGGATTTCCCGCAAAAATTAATTAGAAATTTATTTTTAACGTGTATCCTTGCAAGTATCAACGGAAAGGAGAAGCGTATGAAAAAGAAAGTAAAGAAATGGTTTGTTTACTTTGGGGCATTGCTCGTGCTTGGCATCGCGATCGTATGCATTTACCACTATACTTTAGTACAGAAGGAATCTGCCATATTACAACCTAACGGCACACTAGTGAACGTCGATGGGCAAAACATCCATGTTTATCAGGAGGGTTCAGGCGAGGATACGTATGTCTTTATGGCTGGATCAGGCATTGCAGCACCTGTTTATGAATTCAAAGGGCTTTATCGCAAGTTTTCACAGCACAATCAAATTGCTGTTGTGGATCGTGCAGGGTATGGCTATAGCGATATAGCCCATGATGAAAGAGACATTGATACGATTCTAGCGCAAACAAGAGAAGCCCTCCTGCAAAGTGGTCTTCAGCCTCCTTATACACTCGTCCCTCATTCGATCTCTGGGCTTGAAGCTATTTACTGGGCACAAAAATATCCAGAGGAAGTAAAGGGCATCATCGCACTTGATATTAGCTTACCTAGTCAATATATCAAGCATCAAATGGGGACTGTCGATAGATGGATGATAAAGGGCATGCACCTAGCCACTAAAATTGGCTTCCATCGACTTATGCCCTCACAGGTGTATAATCCACAAGTGCTGAACATGTCTTTTTTAACTGCCGAGGAAAAGAAAATATATCAGGCATTGTCCTTTAAGCAATTTTTTAATGAAGCTATGAAAAATGAGCTGTTACAGGTCTATGAAAATAGTTTACAATCAGAACAGCTTCCAAAGCCGAAAAATACGCCGGTATTACTAATTGATGCCATTGCGGAAGAAAAGAAAGATTCAATATATACGAAGCAAAATAGGCAGGATTATACTGATTTTGCGAAGCAATTCACTCATGCAGAGGTAAAAGAGGTAAGTGGTACACATAGCATTTATCTTTATCAGCCTGATGAAATCTATCAACTAACGATGGAATTTATGACAACGAATGCTAACAGGAAAGGTCGATAAGATGCAAGGATTTAGGATTTTAATTGTGGAAGACGATGCGATGATTGGTGATTTACTACAAAAAATAGTGCAGCGTGAGGGCTATGAAGCTGTCTGGAAAACAGATGGCAAAGATGTAATGGCGCTGATTCAGCAAGTAGATTTAGTCATTATGGATATTATGCTGCCAGGAGAGGATGGCTATCAAATAAGCAAAACTATTAAACGATTAGGCTTAAACATTCCTATCATTTTTCTCTCGGCACGGAATGATATTGAAAGTAAGCTAGAGGGCTTAACGGTTGGAGAGGATTATATGACAAAGCCGTTTGACCCAAGAGAGCTTTTGCTAAGGATGAAAAAAATGCTGACTCAGCATTATGGTACATTTACACATATTCAGCATTTATTTATTGATGGGGAACGGCGGAAAGTGTTTTATCAGAGTCTCCATGAGGAGATCGCCTTGACAGCAATTGAGCGCAAAATTTTCTTTTATTTATTTGATCACCGCGATAGAGTATTAACAAAGGACCATTTTTTCGACTATTTGTGGCCACTAGATGAACGCAATCATAATCTTCTCAATGTCCATATTAAAAAAATACGAACAAAGCTACACGATCCAGCAGGTACTATCTTACAAAATATTTATGGGGAAGGGTATCGGCTGAATACCTACATCAAAAAATGACCTTAAAAAACAAATACCGTACTTTATTATTTTTAGCAATTGTAAGTGTACCGTTGGTGATACTAGGTATTAGTGTGACAATGTCTATTCTTTACGATAAAGCTTTTAAAATGAAAAATGATGGGACTCCCTTTCATGAGTCATTTGCCTATCCGCTTATGCTATTTGCGTTTGTCATTTCTTTTGCCTTATTAGCTTTGTTGTTTTCAACATCGATTCATTCCTTACTGAAAAAAATCACCATGCTCAACAACACAATCCGGGAGTTGGCAAGTAATGAGCGCATTCCAGAAACGCTAGCTGTCACAAGTGAAGATGAGATCGGCCAGCTGATTCAATCAGTTAATCTCCTAATTGAGCGTACAACATACCGAGAATTAGAGCTAGCACAACAGCAGGAGCTGCAAAAAGAGCTACTACAAAAATTACGACATGACATCCATACACCACTAACAGCTATTCGTTTGCAATTGTTTTATCTAGAAGATCAATTGCAGGAGCAGCCTAAATTGGTGGAATCGTTAACTGAACAAATTCACTATATAACAAATTTAACGAATGAATTTCAGCTTCAGTCCTTTGACACAAGCGAAAATGCCTTTGTTATGCAGGAAGAAGTACAGCTTGCACAGCTATTAACAACGATGATAAAGAAATGGCGTTATTTATATCGCATGCAAAATATTGCCCTTCATTTTCATCCTGAAGATGCGCATGTAATCTGGATAAGCAATGAATTATGGCTCCAGCGTTTATTTGATAATGTTTTTCAAAATACGTTAAAGCATGCACAAGCATCCAAGCTAGAGGTAATTATAAAAGATGGGCAAGTCATCATGTCTGATGATGGCATCGGCTTTACGCCTAACGATGCGCATGACGGACTTGGACTGAAAATCATTCAAGATATTGCCAAGACGTTACATATTGAAGCATTCTTACAATCAAACAAGGATGGTACTACCTTCCGCTTCACACACGAATAAAAAACAACGGCAGCCTTTGCCGTTGTTTTTCCATTTAAGCTGATTTACGTTGTTGCAATAAAAAGAGGGCGAGGCCTAGTAAAATGACTAGAATACCAACACCTTGTTGCACCGAAATCATCTCATCTAATATGAAATAGGCTAGTATACATGTGCCAATCGTTTCTCCTAAAATACTCATGGAGATGACCGTAGTACTTAACCATTTTAATAGCCAATTAAAAATAGTTTGGCCGAAAATCGTGGCAATGACGGCTAATCCTACAAGGGCCCACCATGTCGAAGCTGAATAATCGAAAAACGATTCCTTCATAAAGAG
Organism: Lysinibacillus sp.; assembly: GCF_032093475.1. Classification (NCBI taxonomy): domain Bacteria; kingdom Bacillati; phylum Bacillota; class Bacilli; order Caryophanales; family Bacillaceae; genus Lysinibacillus; species Lysinibacillus sp. The sequence continues at coordinate 9,771 of NZ_DAMDAY010000115.1, forward strand.
TGCA
>NZ_DAMDAY010000115.1:9784-14214 GCF_032093475.1 Lysinibacillus sp.
GCATAAATGGCTAAGAAAATGGAGCTACTGCCATAGCCGATAACTGAATAGGGAATGAGTGATAAATCTTTGCGCACAGATTGCCCAATAAAAAAATAGGCGGTAATAATGCCCGCTGCAATAAAGGCCAGAATATCGCCATAGAGGGCTTGTCCACTAATTTGGAAATCCTGCCAGCCGATAATGAAACAGCCGATGATTGCAACGAAACAGCCAACAATGGCCCCTTTTGAAAAACGCTCCTTAAATAAAAAATAGCTTCCTACTAAAGAGAATAATGGCTGTAATGTCACAATAACCGTTGAACTTGCCACGGATGTGTAGTTCAATGATTCAAACCATAAGACATAATGGCACGATAAAAATAAACCTGATAGAATGCCAAGCCCCCACTGCTTTTTGGAGAGGCTCGTAAGTTCCTGACGCAAGCCCTTTTGCGCTAATAAAAAGGGAAGTAACACGAGCATCGCAAAGAATAGTCGATAAAAGGCCGTAATGGCAGGGGGTGCATCAGCTAATTTAACAAAAATAGCTGAGGTCGATAACGCAAATACTGCAAAAAACAACGAGATGTAATAAAACATGATGTACTCCTATGCTTTTACTAGAATAATAAAGACAAACCTATTATAGAGCAGTCACAGCATGAATAATATATTTTTTTAGAATAGTAGCACAAAATAAGGCTCAACGTTAGTTCCTCTCAAGCAATGACTCAATCACCTGTTTTAATTGCATAATAGGGGCTAGCTTACTGTCGTTTTTTTTATAAATAAAGACGGTTTCAATGACATTGTGAAGATTGTCCAAGTGATAATGATGCAAATCAGGGCAAGGATAGAGTGCGAGTAATTTTGTGTTTAACACTGCCAACGTATGCTCGATTTCAAGAAAATCAAGAATGCTACTCACGGATTTTATTTCTTTCATCGTAAAGGGTATTTGTTTGTTTGTAAGCCACTGTGCTAATGCCTTCGAATACATACACCCTTTACTTAGCACGAGTAAGGTAACAGGCGTTCGCTGTTCAAAATCAATAACATGAGCAGGGCTTGAGATCACTTCAAATGTTTCAGTAGCGATCAAATCATAGTGCAAATCGGCATAGTGCTTCAGTGGATTGCTGGTCAAGGCACAATCCAGCTCGGCATGGTGTACTCTATGATTTAACGATGTACTAGACTCTACTGTGAAATCCACATCAATCGGACTATGACTCGTTTGGAGCGCATTCATAATCGCTGCCCCATATATTTTAATGGTTGTATGAGAAGTACCAAAATGGATACTCGTTTGAGTCGATCCAATCCTATGTAAAAATTCCTCATAGTCGTGAGCGACCTTTTTTAGAAATTGTAAGTAGTGATCGCCTACCTCCGTTAGCTTTAAGCCTTGGGGCGTTCGTTTAAAAACCTCTTGTCCAATCTCACTTTCCATTTTTTTAACCTTGGATGTGAGGGCTGATTGTGTATAATTGGTGATTTCAGCGGATTTACTCAAGTTTTGCCTTTCTAAAAGCTCCATTTTTAAGGCGATTTCTTCAATGTTCATGTTGTTTGTCACACACCTATTAAATTTTTTGATAGTCGCTATCATTTTCCTCCATTTTACGTAGTGGATCGGTCAACGTAAACTCTAGATAACGAACATTATACTGCACAAATAAAGCAGTATAGCACTTATGGAGGGAACATATGCATACATATTATAAATGGATTATTTTGCTTGTGGCTACACTTTCGCAGACAGCAGCAACCTTTGTCACATACGGCATGGGGCCTGTTGCTTCGTTTTATCAAATAGAATGGGGTCTATCATCATTTCAAACTGGACTGATTGTCTCAGCTGTTAATATAGGGCCGATTTTATCCATGCTTGTATTCGGCTATTTCATGGATAAAAAAGGAGAAAAACAACTAATCGGATGGGGCTCCATTTTACTTGGACTTTCTAGCTTATTATTAATTCCTGTGCACCATTATACGACATTGCTACTCGTATTAATAGTTGTTGGGATTTGGTATGGCAGTGCACAAACTGGTGGTAGTTCAGCTATCGTCAAGTGGTTTCCAGATAAGAATCGAGGGCTTGCTATCGGTATTCGTCAGACAGGAATTCCAATCGGCGGTGCGTTGGCCTCAAGCATTCTAACCTATCTGTACCAACACATCCACCTAACCTCTGTGCATATAACACAGGGCTTGGTAGCAATTGCGGGAGGACTGTTATTTTTACTGCTGTATCAGGAACCTAAACAGCGTGTAACCGTTGCAGCAAATCCTGTCACCTTTAAAGAGAAGGTGCATGCCATTAAGAACAATCGCGCGCTCTATCCTATTTATTTTGTAGGCATTGTCATGATGTCCTTACAAATGGTGATCATTGCCCATTTGATGAGCTATTTGCATCAAGAAGGTGGTTATTCATTAACGGAGGCTGGAAAGTATTTAAGTATCATTTTGCTTGGTGGAATGGTAGGAAGAATTGTGCTTGCGTGGATAAGTGACTGTTATTTCTCTCAAAAACGTGAATCATTATTAGTGCTCGTCATGGTAGCCACCTTTATTATGATTGGCTGTCTGCCTTTTGTCATGTCTGCGAAGAGCTTGATGATCATTTTTTGTTCGATCCTTGGATTTTTTGCTCTTGGCTGGTATTCCTTATATATCGCTTGTGTAACAGAGCAATCAGATTCTCAATCAGTAGGACTGACTGTTAGCACGGCGCTAACGATCAATCAATTCTTTATTGTCTTAGCACCAACATGCTATGGGTTATTGGTTGCCCTTTTCTCCAGTCATCAACTGGCCATGGATTTAATAGCGGTGATGGTCATCATTGGAGCGTTTAATTTATATAGAACAACCAACAGTAGTCTAACACCTGAAAATTCGGTAAAATAATGGAAAATAGAAATTGGAGGGTGTTGGAATGACAAGTTCAATTTGGATTAATGCGGGGATTGATGACGTCTGGCAGGCCATTACAGAGGAGCAATCCCTCTCCAAATGGTATGCGCCAGGCTCGACATGGGACATCCCAAAATTGGCAGCGGGGGAGAAGATGACGTTTACGTTAATGCCGAATGCCCATAACCAATTATCTGAACAACTACCTATGGAGCTAACCATTCAACAGGTAAAAAAGAATGAGACATTTTCATTTTACTTAGGGGTTCCTGAAACGTTAATAGCCATTACGTTAGCAGAACAACACAGTGGCACTAACGTTAGCTTCAATTCGCCAGGCTATGATGCCTCACTCGCTAATTTGAAAGCTTTGCTGGAGGGGCGCGCCATCCCTTATCCATAGCAGTTTCTACGTCTCAGGTCTTAGGAAAATTTCAAGCGTAAGGTCGTATTTTAAATTATTTACTCCTATATAATGAAATTATTGGAAGATTATATAGCGGGAGGAAATAATGTTGAAAAAATTAGTTGGGTTAGGTGTCGTGATGGGCACATCTGCATTGCTATTATCAGGGTGCTTTTCCGTTTTTCCAAGCAAAATGCGTGAGGAAACGATTTTGGTGGAAAAGGATAAAGCGAAAGCATTAGAGGTAGACATCGAATTAGGTGTTGGTGAAATGAATGTATCAAGTGGCGCCAAGGAATGGGTTGAAGGCAAGGCTGACTATAATATTAAAAAGCTTGCCCCTCACGTAAGCTATGATAAACATGGTGATACAGGGGAAATCGAAATCAAGCATAAAGGCTCTACAAAGCTAGGTCTTTCTAAAATTAAGAACACATGGGCGATTCAGCTAAATGACGATATTCCAATGGATTTATCTGTGGAAACAGGTGCAGCCATTGCTAATCTCGACTTACAGGGGCTCCAGCTTGAACAATTAGATATTGAAGCAGGTGTCGGGGATCTGACAGTGAATTTAGGTGGCGATTGGAAAAAAAGCTTTACCACAAACATTGAAACGGGAGTAGGTCAAACAACTGTTATTTTACCTTCAAAGGTTGGAGTCAAATTAACAACAGAAAAGGGCATTGGTTCTTCAAATGTTGAAGGTCTTGTGTCCAAGGGTAATGGTGTTTATGTCAATGACGCCTATGATAAATCGGATGTCGTGCTAGAAATCAATTCAGAATTAGGCGTTGGAGACATTACGTTTAAACTAGATAAATAAACAGTTCGTAGGCTACTTTATGAAGTAGTCTACTTTTTTGTGTCAAAGGTCAATTGTATTTGATGCTGATTGTATGGTAGCTTTAAGAAAGCAATTGTTGAAGGAGCGAACGTAGTGAAAACTTATACATACAAGCAACCAGCAGCCATCGAATCAACAGAGGTCATTAACATTTTCAATGAAGCGGGAGAGGTGTCGTCCACTGTGCAACGTGTGTATACCAATGCGCTAAAGAAGGCCTTTGATCGAACAATGGACTATCGTTATTTTGTCCGTTTTGATGTCCATG
>NZ_DAMDAY010000116.1:0-6977 GCF_032093475.1 Lysinibacillus sp.
ATTTATGCGAATTCGTGGCGTTCAAGAGCTTGCAGCAAAAAGGAATAGTACACTGAGCCTTCTACAAGAAGCTCAGATGGAAAAGAACAGTATTTATGAACAGCTCCAACAGGTCTTAGATGGAGCCTACAATGAACATGAAATATATATGTATTTACGAACAGCCTACCTGGAAGCACAAAAGCATCAACAACAAGTACAACAAACGAAGGATCAGTTAGCCAGCCTTAAAATAAAACTAGAGGGTGGCCAATCTAGAATTGACCAATATACATCTGAAATAGCTCTGTTATTTAGTGAGGCACAAGTGCAAAACGAGCAAGCTTATTATGAAATATATGAACAGTTTGAGCAACAAAGAAAAATCATAGCAGAATTGCAAACGGTTCAAGCACAATTGGCTTCACTCAACCTGCCACAGCAAGAAAATCTGATGGAGGATTCTATTATAGAAGCTCTACATGCTTTGGAACTGGAGCAAAGCTCGTTACAGCAAGAGATAGACAAATGTCTTGAACACCGTGCTTCATTGCTTATTGAAAAAGAGCAGCTATTAAATGATGAAAAGTATGGGCAATTACTTCAACAGTTTGAGCAGGAGAAAACAGAATTACAGCAGCTGATTGAGCAATGGGCAACTAAAAAGGCTGTAGCTACTGCCATTCATGAAGCATTATTCCGCCTTCGAGAAGAAAAATTACCTCATGTTCTTTCGAAGGTGAATGCGATATTCAGTTTACTGACAGGTGGACGATATGAGAGAATTTCGATTCATGATGAAGGCTATTTTGTTGCACAAGATGTTGCAGGAATACGTTACCAAATGATTGAATTGTCACAGGCGACAAAAGAGCAAGCCTATATTGCATTACGTATGGCCCTTGCAAAAACACTGATGGACTCTGCCCCATTTCCAATCATTATGGACGATCCATTTGTCCATTTTGATCGAAACCGTACAGACAAAATGGTACAATTGATGAAAGAAGTAGGATATGAACGTCAAATTTTATATTTTACTTGTCATGACGCAATGCTCGAACATTGGCAGAAAGAGCAAATTGTCGATATCGGAGCACTAGCAAATGAAAGGGGAGTGGCGTCAACATGAAAGGGATTACGACGCTTCAAGTTGGAGAAGCAGTAGATCAATTTTTATTGATAAAACAAGCGACAAAAGGTGTTACAACCGTTGGAAAGCCATTTATGTCGCTATTACTACAAGATAAAAGTGGGGATATTGAGGCAAAATTATGGGACACGAATGAGGATCATGAAAAAATGTATCATGCTGAAGCGATTGTGCGTGTTGGCGGAGAGATTCATGACTATAGAGGAAAAAATCAATTACGTATTAAATCGATACGTGTTGCAAAGCCAGAGGAAGGAATCGCAATTCATGATTTAGTTCCCTCCTCAGCAACGCCCAAAGAACAACTATATGAAGAATTGACACAATTTTTCTTTGATATTAAAAATCCAAATATCTCACGTATTACGAGAGCAGCTATTAAAAAGCATCAGGATGCTATTTTAGTCTTCCCAGCAGCAACGAAAAACCATCATGACTATGCATCTGGTTTATTAGATCATATGGTATCTATGCTAAAACTAGGTAAAGCGATTGTCGATTTATATCCAACGCTTAATCGCGATTTATTATATGCAGGAATTATTTTGCATGACATAGGCAAGGTTGTAGAGTTATCTGGTCCAGTTGCCACGATGTATACAGTTGAAGGTAATTTATTAGGACACATTACGATTATGGTGAATGAAATTGCTAAAATTGCTAGTGAACTTGAAATTGATGGTGAAGAAGTCATGCTATTACAACATATGGTTCTGTCTCATCATGGAAAAGAAGAGTGGGGTAGCCCGAAAAAACCTATGCTCCAAGAAGCGGAAATCTTGCACTATATTGATAACATAGATGCAAAAATGAATATGCTCACAAGGGCATTAGGGAAAACAGCTCCAGGGGAATTTACAGAGCGACTCTTCCCGCTGGATAACCGCTCGTTCTATAAACCAACTATATAGAAAAAGTAATTTCATATAGATAGTAGTTCAAAAACGGTCTTCAGGCATAAAGAATAATGCAAAAAGAAAGGGAGCATCTGAAAAATCAGATGCTCCTTTTCGCTGAGGATACTGTCATTATTAGATGAACTAATATTTATCCAGACTATTTAGATTCCTTGTCAGTATCTTCTGCTTTGTCTTCAGAATCTTTAGCAGCATTATCTTCTGCTTTTTTAGCTGCTTCTTCAGCCGCTTTGGCTTGTTCTTCACTTGTTGTTGTAAAGAATTTAAGTGATTCTTTTAAATCTTTATCTGATGTTTTCACATCTGCATCTTTTGCCATTTTTGCAACGATGTCTTTTAAAATCGTTTGCGCTTCACCAGTTTGGTTTAGCTTGTTTATCATTGTTGAACGGATGTTGTCTTCTTCATCTTTAAATTCACCAACACCTTTTACGTCACGCTTGTCCGTAATTTCAATAACATGATATCCAAAGCTTGATTTTACTGGCTCGCTTAATGTATTTAATTCAAGAGCGTAAGCAGCATCGTTAAATTCATCAACCATTGAACCAACAGAGAACCATCCAAGCTCTCCACCGTTTTTCGCAGAACCTGTATCTGTAGAATATTCTTTCGCTACATCAGCAAATTTAGCACCGCCTTTAATTTTTGCAATGACTTCTTTCGCTGTTTTCTCATCTGCTACTAAAATATGACGACCATTTAGTTCTGTTTTCATTTGTTCGTAGTATTTTTTCACATCTTCTTCTTTAATTGCTTGATCTTTTAAAGCTTTTTCTTGAAGAAGCTGAACACGTAAAGAATCTTTAAAGCCTTGTTCTGTTAAACCACTTTCAGCAAGTGCTTGTGTAAAGCCATCACCAAATTGTGATGCTGTAGTGTCGTAAGCTTCTTTAATTTCTTTATCTGTTACCTCATATTTGTCGGCTAAAACTTTTTCAGTCACAAGTTGTTGCATTACATATGAGCCTGTTAAAGCTTTTGCCTTTTCATTAAAATCAGCTACTGAAATATCGCCCACTTTAGAAGTAACGATTGCTTTGCTATCTCCGCCGCTACAAGCACCAAGAGCTAATACAGAAGCAGCTAAAGTTAAAGATAAAACTGTCTTTTTCATAGTGGATATTCTCTCCTAACATGGTTTCGTCCATTTTTTACTATAACATAAACGTTTTAAAAACAAAATGGTTCCCCCTTGAGTATTGCCTATATTTCAAATTTTGAAGCGCATAGGATATAGAAAAGAAAGGGGGTGAAGTTATGGGCAACGGAGGATACGGTGGCGGTGGCTACGGCTCAGGCTTTGCTTTATTAGTTGTGTTATTTATTTTATTAATTATTGTTGGCGCAGCGTACCTATACTAATTAATAAAACAGTGAAAAGCTAAGAGCTCAACTCTTAGCTTTTCTTAACAATGGTAGACATTCGCGCCGCAAGCTTAGTTCTACCAAATTTATTGGTTAGAAAAAGTTGTTGCATGGGGGGCTCAACTTATTTTGAGTGTGCGGACGAACGCGGATGTCTTTCAATTTATTTTGTCAATGTTTTGAACCGATATGGATGCCTTTACGCCGAGGCGTAAAGGATACTTCCATTAAACTGCATATAAAATTTCCACATAAAATGAGACAAGTAAAATGGTAATTAGTATATTTATAGTTCGGAATATTTTTGGTTGGTTTTCTTCGGGAATTTCACGTCGCATGCATAAAGCATATGTCATGCGATTAATTTGAAATAAATAGAATACCGAGAATAGAACTACAATCATTAATAGCAAGTCTATTCCTCCCCTCTTTCAATAGTAATAGCATAACAAAGAACGCCAATAAAAAACAAGTACAAGCATTTTAGTGAACAGTTGGTGGAACTAAAATTTCATAGCCTTTAGGTGTTTCTTCTATTTGGGAATTTTTAGGTGAATTTAGCAAGTATTTCACGTAAAGGATATCAATCAAACATAAACTACAGTGATAAGCTAACAGCAATGTTCCGTAGTGTGTATAGGCTGGTAATAGCCAAGTTCCTACTATAATACTTGTGTTTAGAACGATAAAAGGCGTAAGTAATGCTAAGATGTAACGATTTTTAGATAAAGGTTCACGAATTCGCATATGCAAAACAGGAATTATATAAAATTGGGTACGTACACGTAATTTTAAATGCTGGCGCAAATCATATAGTGCAAGAAAGTGCAAAAATTTATGAACTGGATAAAGAGTGAGTACAGCAATTACAAAAAGCCAGAATAACCGATCTGTGTAATGCTCTTCGTTAAATAAATTAAACATTACATATGAAACAGAAAAGACCAATAGAAAAGTAATAACACCCATTATAATAATACGCGTTGTACCATAATGATGTTCTAGGTTTAAAATTTTCCAACAATGCATGGTTTTGTATCAACTCCAAAATAGGAAGTGTCCTATTTAATGTAAATTGAATTATGTTAGAATGCAAGAAAAAGGAGGTACTTCAGAAATATTTCTGAAATACCTCCTTTCACATGATTTACATTCGAATGAGCAGGAATACTAAATGCGTTCATCCAGAAAAAATTACGAGTAGTTTGAAGCTTCGTCCTATCCCTTTACAGGTGTTCTTTCTTCTAGCGTGTCAAAGGAATCACGGAAATGTTGGAAGGAGCGTTCGAAAATATCGATGAAATCCTCGCCATAAATATTGCGAATAACAGCCATTACATCTAAAAAATCTGGGAAACGGCCATATAAATCTTTTAAAGCAAGGGATCCCTCCAGTACGGAATGATACGTATTATGGTAGTTCTTATTCATCTCTACAATAAGCTCTGTACCAGCTTCAGTAAGCTCAACATACGTATTTCGTTTATCGTCATCACGCTTCGAAAACTTAAGGAAGCCACGCTCTTCTAATTTTTTGGAGAAGTTAAATGCTGTAGAAACATGCATCACTCCGAATTTTGCTACATCAGAAATGGAAGCCCCTTTTAAATGATAAGAAATCCATAAAATATGGTGTTCATTAATATTTAAATCATAGGGTTTAATCCATTGTTGCCAATCCTTTTCAACCGCTTTCCATAGCGCCTTTGATAATTGTGCGATTCTTTGACTATAAAGCATCGCTTCTTTTTGTGTGTATAATTCCTCTGACAAAGCCATCACCTACTGCTTTCTTTCACATTTTTAAAAATATTATAGCAGTAAAGAAAAAAAGTTTAAAGTTAGAAAAATTAAAAAATTGAAAAGTGGTTAAAAAATAATATTATAGCAATAATTTTTGGTAAAAAAATAGATTTTTAACTGCTTTGAAAGGACTTTAGTCGCTAACTTTTTCTTGCGGTTTTTTCTTGTTTTCGGTGATTTGTGCAATGTTTTTCTCGATTTCGCTAATCGAATTCTGTAAAGCATCTAATTCTTGTTGTAAATTATTTTTCGTTGGTTCGATTTCTTCAGTAAAAGTTGTGATTGTTTGCTTTAAATCATTTATTATTTGTGGGATATTATTTTTCACTTCATTTGTTAAAGTATTGACAGAGTGCTTAACAGTCCCTACTTGTTGTTTTACATCAAGGAGCATACCTTTTGTTTGGTCAAGATTTTGTTTAAGAGTAGCACGTACTTGTTGCCCTGATTGTGGTGTTGAGAAAAGCACAGCGATTGTCCCACCTATAATCCCTGTTGTTAGTCCAAGTAAAAATGGTTTTGCTTTCATATTGTTTACCTCATTTCTAGTCATGTTTATCTACTATTAAACCATGAAATGCCCGAATACAAAAAGAAAAAAGAAACTAAACGAGTGATTTACTATCACGGTTTAGTTTCTTTTGATTATTTAAAGTGAGTATTTATGAAATTTGAGAAATAGCTGTATTGAATTTAGAGCGCTTTACTAATTTTGCGACAATTGGATAAATGACAGCAAAAGCAACGACGTTAAATGCAACAGCTGGCAGGACAACGCCAATAAATAGCATTGTAAAGGTTGCACCGACATTTGCATTGAATACAAAAAGCGCGACGCTTAAAAAGACAGTTCCTGATAGAATGGTACCTAAACCAACTAAAACAGCAGAAACAGCGAAATGACTTGCCAGTTTTTTTAGAATCAATAAACAGGCTAAAAATACAAAGCCTGTAACAGCTTTATCGATAATATTCGGGACAAGACCTGCTGGGAATGTTGTAAATAAACCTGAAAGTACACCCGTTGAAAGTGATAGTAAGAACGTTTCTTTCACAGTTGGGAACAATAATATTCCAATAAACATCATTGTTAACATGAAATCAGGTTTCATACCATTTACCATTCCTGGTGTAACCACATAAAGGGCTGCACCGACACCAATTAATAGTGCCATTAAAACTAAATTCTTCGTATTCATTTGAATATCTCCTCAGCTAAGCTAATCTATTTGTCACCTAACGTGTCCTCCTGACCGTTAGCGAAACTTATTTGTGATTGTACGCTAAAATGTTTCTATTTGCAATACAATATTCTGAATCTTTTTGTGTTAAAAATTCCAATCCTTTACAGATTCGCTTTAATACTTTCTGCTACTTCAGCTAACTGCTCTGCTGAATATTTTTGCGTTTGCCAAATTAGGCCAAGCCCTTCTTTTTCGTCGTAACGCGGAATAAAATGTAAGTGGTAGTGGAAAACAGTCTGTCCAGCTGCAGCGCCATTATTATTAATCGTATTCAAACCAATCGGCTGAAATGCTGCTTTAATAGCATTGGCGATTTTTGGTGCAACAGCATATAGATTACGTGCCACTTCCTCTGGCATTTCAAATAGATCTTGGCAGTGATGCTTTGGTATTAATAATGTGTGGCCTTTAGCAACAGGTGAAATATCTGTAAAGGCATAGACATGGTCATCCTCGTAGATTTTTGTACTTGGAATGGATCCATCGATAATTTTGCAGAATAGGCAATCGCTC
>NZ_DAMDAY010000116.1:6987-10740 GCF_032093475.1 Lysinibacillus sp.
TTAACGTATGTGTAAATACATTCTATCATACTCAAACCTGTATCATTTGCTAATTTTTGATAAAATATAAAACAAGAAGAGGAGTGAGGATATGTCAGTATTAGAGGTACAGCATGTGACGGGTGGATATACTAGAAAACCTGTTATTAAAGATTTATCTTTTACTATTGGAAAAGGGGAATTAGTTGGCTTAATCGGTTTAAATGGAGCTGGTAAAAGTACAACAATTAAACATATTATAGGAACAATGTTACCAAAGGAAGGGGACATTCGACTAAACGGGGTAACATTAAAAGAAGATACGGACAAGTATCGAACAGCCTTTTCCTATATTCCCGAAACCCCTGTGCTATATGATGAGCTTACATTAAGAGAGCATTTAGAGTTAACAGCGATGGCATATGGTATTGATAAGGCAACCCTTGATGCTCGTTCAGAGGTGCTATTAAAAGAATTTCGAATGGAGAAAAGATTAAATTGGTTCCCTTCGCATTTTTCAAAGGGAATGCGTCAAAAAGTCATGATTATGTGTGCCTTTTTAGTGAATCCAAGTCTTTATATTATTGATGAGCCTTTTGTGGGCTTAGATCCCCTAGGTATTCAATCATTATTAGACCAGATGGATGAAAAGAAAAAAGAAGGTGCTTCTATATTAATGTCTACACACATACTATCGACAGCTGAAAAGCATTGTGATCGAATTATTTTATTGCACGAAGGAAGAGTTCGAGCGCAGGGAACAATGGCTGATTTACGCAAATCGTTTGCAATGCCGAATGCGACATTGGACGATCTCTATATTGCCATGACAAAGGAGCGGGACCATGAAGAACTTGCGTGATGTATGGTCCTCTCGCTTCATGCATTATATAGGAGAAGTACAAAAATATATGCAATTTATATTTACAGGGCATATTGCGATTGTACTTGTTTTTCTTATTGGAGCAGGGGGCTATCAATATAGTGAATGGCTGAAAGTTGTACAAACAGACTTTCCAGCAGAAATCATCATTGCTCTAATCGTAGGGATTTTATTGGCCTTTAGCCGCCCTACTACGCTCTTGAGAGAGCCAGACCAAGTATACCTATTGCCTTTAGAATCAAAAATATCACAGTATTTTAATAAGGCATTGGCTTGGACTTATTGGTCTCAAGTGTGGATAGTAGCGATTGTCTATATTGTTTGTATTCCATTATTAAAAGCAGTAACGGAATTAACAACGATCGACATATGGACAGTATTTTTACTTGTCATTGTTTTGAAATATATAAGTGTTCAAGGAGAATTCAACTATCGTTATAGTGAACGAGGCAATATGGTCTGGGTGGACAGGCTTATTCGAGCTATCGTATTTGCAGCTGCAATCTATTTGGGACTCCATGCTCAGCTCCTATTAGCAGTAGTCGTTACAGTTATCAGCGTTATTTATATCATTGTCTTTAGAAAAAAATCGACCGGTGAACCTGTGCCTTATGAACATTTTGTAAAGCTTGAACAGAATCGTATGATGAGCTTTTACCGTTTTGCTAATTATTTTACAGACGTACCCCATTTACATGGAAGCATCCGTCGCCGTAGTTGGATGGACTGGCTCTATAAATTTGTACCATACGGTAAGGGCAATGCTCAAAAGTATCTGGTATTTCGTACCTTTGTTCGAACAGATGACCATTTCTATTTATGGCTTCGTCTTACAGCTATTTCAGCAATCATTGCTGCATTTGTAGACATTCCTGTCGTTACATGGATTGCTGCTGGTGCACTGAGCTTTGCGACAACCATTCAGTTAAAGCAAGCATTACTATCAAGCGGTGAATTTCGAATGGATATGCTCTATCCATTACCCGATAATGCCCGTCCATTAGCTGTGAAGCAGGTTGTGCGTTTAGCAATGATTACACAAGCTATTATTGTGGGCTTATGTGCAATGACACAACCAATGTTTTATATTACTGTCATCGTTGTTTTGGTTATTAGTGAATTGACATCGAAGGTTTCTAAGTAGAATAGAATACTATTGATAAATTAAAAAGCTCATTCACCCAATGCTATTGTTGGATAAATGAGCTTTTAATTATTTAGGCTTATTGTGAATCTTCTTCCTTCGGTATTGCGCTATAGGTTGTTACATAAGAAGCTGCTGAAAAGATGTTCTGCTGGCGTACTCCAGTTGAATCATCTTTTTTAGCATGGGCATTTTCAAAGGCTTTAGAACTCTTCCATGCTTCAAATGAATGTGGCCCATTCCATTGTGTCATGACAATGTAAGTATCACTCTTGATGGGTCTTAATAAACGGAAGGCAACAAAGCCCGGCTCCTCCTCAATGGCTCGCGAACGCTCTAAAAAGCGGTGTTCGAATACAGGACGTCCCTCGTCTGTCACAGGAATATTATTAAAAACAAAGAAGCCTCGTTCCTCTAGGTCATTTACTGAATCCAAAACTTCGAATTTACGAGGCGTTGCAAACACTGTTTTTCCTTCTGTTTCATGTATCAAGACAGAGTTTCCGTCTCCGTGGATTAAGATCATATGCTCATTTGGATACTTATTTTTTACCTGTTCTAAAAAATCACCAGTACCAGAAGTTAAATAAATATACATCAATTTATCCTCCTTATGAATCTTATTAATTATAGCGTGATTATACCCTTTTAAGCATAAGTCTAACGCTTTGACCAAAAAGAATCTGCCGAGAAAGAACAATTTTATGACATTTCACTAGGAAAACTATACAATAACAGAGGAAGCGTTTACTATTGGAAACGGATATCAATAATAAAGGAATAAACAAGACATTTTTAACTTGATTCACCAAATATTTTTTGTACCGAAAGTGAAACAACAGGTATAAAGGAGAAAAATGATTTTTTGAGGGGAAGGAAATTTCATGACAACTTTTAATGATACACTTCTGCGAGCTGCACGTGGAGAAAGGACAGCACACACGCCAGTATGGTATATGCGTCAGGCAGGACGTTCACAGCCAGAATACCGTGCTATAAAAGAAAAATATTCCTTAGAGGAAATTACACATCAACCTGAGCTATGTGCGTATGTCACTCGTCTACCTGTAGAAAATTACAATGTCGATGCTGCTATTTTATACAAAGATATTGTCACACCTCTTCCTGGCATTGGGATAGATGTAAAAATCAAAGCAGGCGTTGGTCCTGTTATTTCAAATCCTATTCGTTCAGTTGCGGATGTAGAAAAATTAGGTGAATTTAATGCTAAAGAGCATACACCCTTTGTATTAGAAACGATTAAGTTGCTGACAGAAGAGCAATTAAATGTTCCTTTAATCGGTTTTGCTGGCGCACCATTTACACTTGCAAGCTACATGATTGAAGGCGGTCCGTCAAAAAACTATAATAAGACAAAATCATTTATGGTATCAGAACCTCAAGCATGGTTTGCATTAATGGATAAACTAGCTGATATGATTATTGCAGATGTAACTGCTCAAATTAAAGCAGGTGCAAAAGCAATACAAGTCTTCGATTCTTGGGTTGGTGCTTTAAATGTTGAAGATTACCGTGTGTTTATAAAACCAATTATGACGCGAATTTTTGCAGAGTTGCAAAAAGAAAATGTGCCATTAATTCAATTTGGTGTCGGTGCTAGCCATTTAGCAAAAGAATGGAATGATTTACCGATTGATGTTGTTGGCTTAGACTGGCGTTTACCTATTAAAGAGGCACGTGCAAATGGCATTACAAAACCTGTTCAAGGTAACTTAGACCCATCTCT
>NZ_DAMDAY010000116.1:10750-14091 GCF_032093475.1 Lysinibacillus sp.
ATTTTTAACCTGGGGCATGGAGTTTTCCCAGAAGTAGATCCAGATGTATTAAAACGTCTGACTACACTTATTCATGAGTATAGTGCACAGCAAATTCAAGCACGTTCCTAATAACAAACAAATTAAATGTGAAAATCCCTTTTCTATGGATGAATGATTTTATCATAGA
This sequence comes from Lysinibacillus sp., assembly GCF_032093475.1. Lineage (NCBI taxonomy): Bacteria > Bacillati > Bacillota > Bacilli > Caryophanales > Bacillaceae > Lysinibacillus > Lysinibacillus sp. The sequence continues at coordinate 10,920 of NZ_DAMDAY010000116.1, forward strand.
AAGGGAGCTGTCCAATATGAAAGACTGGGCAGCTTCTTTTTATCACATAATGTATAAAATATAAAACAATTTTTGAGGTGAATGGGTAATGAAAGAAGTTAAAGGCTTATTGGTAATGGCATACGGAACACCTTATAAAGAAGAAGATATCGAACCTTACTATACACATATTCGTCATGGCCGCAAACCTTCTGAAGAGCATTTAGAAGATCTTTGTAGCCGCTATGAAGCAATTGGTGGTTTATCACCATTAGCAGCAGCAACACAGGCACAAGCTGAAGCTTTATGTGCACGGTTAAATGAAGTACAGGATACGGTGGAATATAAATTGTTTATTGGTTTAAAGCATATTCATCCATTTATTGAAGATGCAGTTGAGCAAATGGTGGCAGAGGGCATCAAAGAAGCGGTTTCTATTGTTTTAGCTCCTCATTTCTCTACGTTCTCTATTAAATCCTATAACGGTCGTGCTGTAGAGGCGGCAGGTGATCGTTTAACGATTACTTCTGTAGAGTCTTGGTACGATGAGCCAAAATTCATCGAGTATTGGAAACAACAAGTGAATGCTACGTTTGAGGCTATGTCTGAGGAAGAACGTGAAAAAGCATGTTTAATCGTGTCAGCACATTCACTTCCTGAAAAGATTAAAGATTTAGGAGATCCTTATGAGGATCAATTAATCGAAACAGCTCGACTTATTCAAGAAGCAACAGGTTTAAAAAATGTTGAGGTGGGCTGGCAATCAGCAGGGCAAACACCAGAACCTTGGATTGGTCCAGATGTCCAAGACTTAACTCGTGAACTATTTGAAGAAAAAGGTTACCGTTCATTTGTTTATACACCAGTAGGTTTTGTAACGGAGCATTTAGAAGTATTATATGATAATGATTTTGAGTGTAAAGTTGTTTGTGATGAACTTGACGCAAAATACTATCGCCCAGCGATGCCAAATACACACCCATTATTTATCGATGCGATGGTAGATGCAATTCATAAAAAATTAAGCTAAGCGAAAAGAAAGTGATGATGTTGGTGACTCAGAAAAGACGAAAGGTAGTTGTCATAGGCGCTGGCATTACAGGCCTTACAGCTGCGTTCTATATGCAAAAAGAAGCAAGCGCAAAAGAATTGCCATTAGATATCGTACTTGTCGAGTCGTCATTACGTCTTGGCGGAAAAATTCAAACATTGAGAAAAGATGGTTTTATTATTGAGCGCGGGCCAGAATCTTTTTTTGATCGTGAAAACTATGTTAGTGCTTTAGCAAAGGATCTCGGTATCGAGCAGAAAATACAAACGAGTAATGCAGGACCGACTTATGTTGCAGTAGGTAGCCAGTTATACCCTATTCCTAGTCAACTTTTATCTGGAGAAACGCCTCATATCTCGTCATTCATAACATCAGGGTTATTTTCACTTAGCGGAAAAGTGCGTGCTGCGGGGGATTTTTTCATTCCCCGTTCAGCACAAGATGACGATCAACCGTTAGGTGCCTTTTTTAGAAGAAGATTTGGTGCAGAGATCGTGGAAAACTTAGTAGAACCTTTACTGGCAGGTACATTTGCAGGTGATATCGAGCAATTAAGTATGAGCTCCACTTTCCCGCAGCTTTACAGTTTAGAGCAAAAATATCGTAGCTTACTAATCGGCATGAAAAAGGCAGGAACAAATTTCTTAAGCAATCATTTGATTGATGAAAATAAAGGGATTTTTCAGACCTTTAGTAATGGCCTTGAAACACTGATTGAAAGTATAGAAGAATCACTACTTCCAGGGACAGTTATGAAGGGTGTGAAAGTGGAGGAAATTGAACATGGCAAGGATGGAACCGTTCAAGTGATGTTAAACAATTTTTCCCATATAAAAGCAGATGCTGTTATTATCGCTACACCATTTAATGTGGCAGAAAAAATGTTTAGTAAGCATAGTCTGTTAAATGAATTAGGGACGATGAAGGCAGCAACCATTGCAACTGTCACAATGGCCTTTAAAAAGGAACAGCTTGGCGATTTGGATGCACTTTCTTTTTATGTCTCTCGAAATAGTGATTTTTCAATTACTTCTTGTACTTGGATGAACCGAAAATGGCCAGGTACCTCTCCAGACGATTATGTATTATTACGTAGCTATATTGGGCGTGTTGGAGACGAAGCCATTGTAGCATTATCTGATACTGAAATAGAAAAAACTGTACTTCAGGATTTAAATAAAACCATTGGGGTAAATGGCGAACCAATGATGACAGTAGTAACTCGTTGGAAAAATGCAATGCCACAATATACAGTAGGACATGAAGCCAAGGTCCAGCGAATAAAACAGGAATTGTATGAACATTTTCCAACTGTAAAACTTGCAGGAAGCTCATTTGAAGGAATATCTATACCAGAATGTGTGCAGCAAGGGAAACATATTGCAGAAGATGTGGTAAGGGAAATGTTTCAGCAATAAAAAGAAATAGTACAAAACATGAGCTATCAATGTTTGTACTATTTTTTTATGTATGTTTTGAATGATGAATAAGAAATAGCAAACTAATATAGATAGTTTGCTATTTCGATTACTAATTGCTTTAAAAAGCTAATAGATAATTAGACTTAAGATATTCGATGACATGACCAAACGATACCACCGGAGTTAGCTCCACCTAGCGTAAGTCCAATTGTCAAACCATTGGCTTCATAGAACAAGTCAATTGTATCCCCAGCTACTAATTCTACTTCACCTGCCAAAGTGATAGTACCATTTCCAAGTATTGCACGTAAAGTTAATACCAGTGCGACGTTTACATTCAATACAGGGAACAAGCCGCTAATTAGATTTGTTGTTGCATTTCTTCGTATTGCAAATGAAGGATTGATTCCACCCCCTAAAGTAACACTAATGGCCGCAGTAGTAGAGTAATTTATAGTTGCTTCAAAGGAGTATCTTCCTGTAGTTGGTACAGTGAAAATCCCCGTTGCTGGATTAAAAGCAGGCGTTGTAAAGTAAGGTGATGCTACACTCCAGTCAGCAATAGAGGTAGAAGCATTAACAGTTAGTGTGTTTTTAAATGCTGAGAATCCTTCGGTAAGCGCAGGACCAGTAGCACCAGTAGCCCCAGTAGGTCCAGTCACACCAGCAGGTCCAGTAGCCCCAGTAATGCCGGCAGGTCCAATGGCACCAGTAGCCCCGG
>NZ_DAMDAY010000117.1:0-13886 GCF_032093475.1 Lysinibacillus sp.
AATCACAAGGACTAGAATTTGGATTATATTCTTTAGGTGACCATATTCCAAACCCATTAACAGGACACCGTATTTCTGCACAGCAGCGATTAAAAGAGCTAGTAGAGGCTAGTCAATTAGCAGAGCAAGCTGGTATTGATGTTTTCGGTGTTGGTGAAAGTCATCAAGCTTATTTCACAACACAAGCACATACAGTCGTGTTAGGTGCAATCGCGCAAGCAACATCAAAAATTAAGCTGTCTAGTTCTGCAACGGTATTAAGTGTTTCGGATCCTGTACGTGTCTATGAGGATTTTGCCACAATTGATTTATTATCGGATGGTCGTGCGGAAATTGTTGCGGGACGCGGTTCGCGAGTAGGGGCCTATCATTTGCTTGGTGTTGATTTACATGATTATGAAGAGCTTTTTGAGGAAAAATTAGAGCTACTTATGAAAATCAATGATGAAGAGCTTGTGACGTGGGAGGGCCAATTCCGTGCACCACTCCATCATGCACAAATATTACCGCAGCCAAAAAATGGCTCATTACCGATTTGGCGCGCTGTCGGTGGCCCTCCTGCAAGTGCTATCAAGGCGGGCTATATGGGAATCCCTATGATGCTCACAACATTAGGAGGACCAGCTGTTAATTTTAAACCATCTGTAGACGCCTATCGAGAAGCGGCAGAGCGACAAGGCTATGATCCAAAGGAATTGCCAGTTGCGACAACAAGCTTATTTTATGTAGCAGACACAACGAAAGAGGCTTTACAAGGTATGTATCCACATTTAAACGGTGGTTTCCAAGCCATTCGTGGTGGAGGGTATCCAAAACAACAATTTGCTCAAGCTACTGATACACGTGATGCCTTGATGGTCGGTAGTAAGGAAGAGATTATAGAGAAATTACTCTATCAGTATGAATTATATGGTATGCAACGTTTTATGGCACAAATTGATTTCGGTGGGGTACCGTTCGATAAAATCATGAAAAACATTGAAATAATCGGCAATGATATTATCCCTGCAATAAAAAAATATACAGTAAAATAAGGAGTGTACCATCATGAAAATAGTCGCGCTTGCCGGTTCGATTGTCGGTTCCAAAACAAGAACAGCTACGCTTAAAATGGTTGATCTATTACAAAAAAAATACCCAGAGCATGAAGTCACGCTACTGGATCTCGCAGACTATCAGCTAGTATTTAGTGACGGTCGCAATTACTTTGACTATGATGGTGATACAAAATATGTCACAGAAACGATTATGGCTGCAGATGCTATTGTCATTGGGACACCAACCTTCCAAGCTTCTATACCCGCTACATTAAAAAATATCTTTGACCTGTTACCTGTCAATGCCTTTCGCGATAAAGTGGTTAGTGTCATTGTGACTGCGGGGACGTCAAAGCACTATTTAATGGTGGAGCAACAACTAAAGCCAATCCTTGCCTATATGAAAGCACATATAGTTCCGACTTATGTATTTATAGAAGAAAAGGATTTTTTACGCAAAGAAATTGTCAATGATGATGTCCTTTTCCGTCTAGAACGATTGGCAGAGGATACAGTTATGGTTACGGATGCTTTTGCAGATATTCGGGCAAAAAAAGATGCAGAATATGATTTTTAAAGATTAATAAAGAAACGCTGTGTTAGTAGTAGGACACAGCGTTTTTTTGTGCTATAGGCTAGCTATTTGACCATTGAAACCATCGTGCATGACCGTCTGGACTTTCCATTGTACGAATGGACTCGATTGTGCCTTGATTCATAAAATCCTGATGTAGCTGTCCATCAAAAAAATTGTTATAGCAATGGTAGAGCGGTCGTTCCATGCTAATCTCTTTTAATTGTTCTAGTAAAGAATTTCGTAATTCGAGTGGTATTTGATTGGCAACATGTGTATGATACACCACCAACATAGCTTCTTGCTCAACTGTCCGACTGAGCTTTTTAATCAATTGAATAGCATCTCCTTTAACCAACTGAATATCTATTTCATTCATGATTGGGAGAGCTTGATTGACTAATGTTCTGCGCTCATGGTGTTCAGGCCAAATCAAAGCCTGAAGCCATTGGCATTCTTTCGTATCCCGCAAATCTATCGGATTTAAATCGATACCTATTCGTTGACAAACAACAGGAGGCTTTGACAGAGAGGCAGGCAATGGTTCACCACGATTTTCTGAAATCAACATGATATCATTTTCAGTATTGGTAATGGCTAATTGTTGGTTATAGCAATAATTGTAGTGATCCATGCCAAGCTGCAACCCTGCACTTGCTCCAATTTCAATGAAAGCTAGCGGTTGTTGATGCTTGTCATAAATTTCAGTCATCATTGGGTAGAGATAGGAACAACGTCGAATTTCATTTGTTTGGACAAGCCTTTCTTGTAACAATGTCTTTAATTCATTTGTATGGGACAGTACAAATGCTTTAAAAGCAGGGAACACCTCCTGTATTGGGAGAGGAGAGGGTGTTAAAGATGCATAATAATGAGATAATGGCTCATCAGATGTTGCTAACAAATAATGAACTGCTGCCAACAATAAATTGGGCGCAGGCTGACCCTGTGGGATCAATTAGGCAATAGCTAACAAATCCTCATCAATGGCAATTTTATAAGCTAAATGTTCATACAGTGGGCTTGATCCTTTGCATTCATTTTTGGCAAACAACAGAAATTGTTGACTTAATGTAGTATTCAGCATACGTTTCTCTCCTTTTGGTAGCATCTATATTAATTATCAGTCTATTATTATTGTATAATTTAGTAAATTAAATATATTTAATGAATTTAATTAAAAATTTTAATCAGGGAGGTGAGATATTGGAATATAAGTGGGTCCAATCTTTTATTGTCGCAGCTCAAACTTGTAATTTTCGAACAGCAGCGGAGCAACTGCATTTATCACAGCCAAGCATTACCGTCCATATCCAGCAGTTAGAGGAATTTTTACATGTCCAATTGTTCAAGCGTGAAAAAAACCGTGTCCAATTAACGGACGCTGGAAAGCTGTTTCAACTGGAAGCACAGCAAATGATGAGCCAGTGGGAGCAAAGTATTGAACGTATCCGATTAGCAAGTATAGGTATTCAGGAGAAGATGATTATTGCGATGACCCCTTTAATGGTTGAAACTATATTGCCTCATGTCATCTATCAATTTAGCAATGACAATCCGACACTTGAAATAGCAATTTTAGTAGAGGATTCAACGAAAATAGAAGATTTAGTCAATCAGGATAAGGCCGATATTGGTATTTCGTTATTACCTACACGTTATCGACAATGGTATCAAGAATTACTTATCGATAGTCCACTCGAGTTAGTTATTCCACTTGATGCCTATGATGATGAAACAGGAACCTATATTGATTATGAGGAGCTATTTCAAACGTACACTTTGTTTACGCACCATCATCCAACCATTTGGGGAGAGTTATTACATAAATTAAGAGAAAAATATGTTGTAACGAAGCAAGTATCCATTTCTCAATCGTATGTGGTAAAACGCTTTATTAAAGATGGGTTAGGGATGTCATTTTTACCTCGTATGATTGTAAGAAAAGAACTTTGATGGAGGGGCGATTTAATATTGTTCCTTTTGAAGCTTTCCCATTACCTAGTGTGCCAGTATACTTATTTTATAAAGAGTCTACACAGGTTACACAGGGATTGGTCGATGTATTGCAAACAAGAAATTATTTATAATTCACAAGACGTTCAAAAATGCAATATACATGATGCAGTTAGTTGAAAGGGTTTTCAAAAATATCCTAACTAATTATGTTATCATAGAGTTCTAGAGAGCAAGGGGGCAATAAATATGGTATTTTCTCTTTTTAAAAAAAAGAAAGAAGCACAGCCACAGCCATTTAAAAATAGAGTTGAGTTTTGTATCACTAATTTGTCACTGGGTGCAGCAGATGCGTATGACATATTAATGGAACGTGATGATATAGATATCGAGGAGTCGGGTTGCACATCCCATTGTGAAATTTGCGAGCAAGGTATTTTTGCAATAGTAAATGGAGAAGTTGTGACAGCAGATGACGCGGAGACATTGGTACAGGCTATTGATGAAGAATTAAAACAAAATCCACTTTTCTAATGAAAAAACAGCTTGCTAGATAGCAAGCTGTTTTTGCTGGATACTCATTTACCAACCACGAGCGTATTGTACAGGTGGTTGAACTTCTTCGCCTAATTCTTTAGCCGCATGTAATGGCCAGTAGGGTTCCCGTAGTAAAACACGTGCTAAGAAAATTAAATCTGCCCGATTGTTTTGGAGAATTTCTTCAGCTTGAATGGCACTTGTTATCAGGCCAACAGCGCCAGTAGGGATGTCAGCCCCGTGCTTGATGGCCTCGGCATGTGGTACCTGATAGCCAGGAAAGACATTAATCGCTGCATGGACAACACCACCTGTTGAGACATCGACTAAATCAACACCTTGGGATTTCATCCAGCGACTAAAGACGATGAAATCCTCCATTGTCGTGCCATCTTCCGCATAATCCTCTGCAGAGACACGCACCAATAAAGGCCCCTCCCAAACACTGCGAATCGCATCGATAACTTGACGAAGGATACGATAGCGATTTTCTTGTGAACCACCGTATTGATCTTGACGTTTATTGGAAGCAGGTGATAAAAATTCGCTAATTAAATAGCCGTGTGCGCCATGAATTTCTAGCACATCAAAGCCAGCTTTTGCGGCACGAACTGCTGCTTGTTTAAATGCTTCTACTACATAGTGAATGTCATCTTCAGTCATTTCCGTCGGGGTTTTATAATCTGAGCTAAAGGCAATGGCTGAAGGGGCAAAAATTTCACCATCTACTGCTGCCTTCCGCCCAGCGTGGCCAAGCTGGATACCTGCTTTTGCACCATAAGCTTTTATTCCTTCCACTACTTGACGCAAGCCTTCAATATGTGCATCATCCCAAATTCCTAAATCTTTATTGGAGATGCGCCCTTCTGGAACAACACCTGTCGCTTCTAAAATAATTAAACCAACTTGACCTGCTGCACGTGTGGCATAATGGACCAAATGAAAAGGTGTTACCATGCCATCATCTTCAGCAGAGTACATGCACATCGGTGCCATGACAACACGATTTTTTAAGGAGATTGATTGCAATTGATAGGGTTCAAATAATTTACTCAAAATAAAGCCTCCTAATTCCTAGTGATACACTTTATTTTGCACATAATATTAACCATTTGCAAGTGAACGAGATCGAGCCTCTGCTTCTTTAATGCATGCTTCGATGGCTTCATTAAATTGATATTGCTCTAAAGCTTGAATACCTGCCTCCGTCGTGCCGCCTGGACTTGTAACCTTTTTGCGTAAAACATCTGGTTCATCTACTGATTGCTTAAGCATTTCGGCCGTACCTGCTAATGTTTGGGTCATTAAAAGACGCACAGTATCTTTGGATAACCCCACCTTCGTACCTACTCGTTCAAAGGCTTCCATTAAATAATAAATGTATGCAGGACCACTGCCTGAAAGAGCTGTTACAGCGTGTAATTGATCCTCATCAACTTCAATAACAGAGCCGACAGCCTCTAATAATTGGAGGAACATGATACGCTGACCTGAAGACACCTCGTTATTAAATGCAATGCCACTTGCTGACATACCAATTGTGGCAGACGTGTTAGGCATCACTCTTGCTACAGGACGATTCCCTAAATATTCTGTAATGGTAGTAATGGCAATTCCCGCTAGAATCGACAGGATAGCAGATTGCTCCGTAATCTTAGATTGAAGGTCACACATCGCAGCAATAGCATCTTTTGGCTTCATCGCTAAAATAATAAGATCCGCCTCCTTGTAAATCGCCTGATCAAACAGACAATGAACGCCATATGTTTCTTGTAGAAATTGTAAGCGTTCTTTGTCAGAGCGATTGGTGACGTAAATTTCCTGTGGGGTAAAGACCTTTTCCTTAATCCAGCCCTGTATCAATGCCTCTGCCATTGATCCTGCACCAATAAATAAAATTTTTTTCATGAACAAAACCTCCAGTTCAAAATAAAAAAGCGCTCTCGTCCTTATTTAGAAGGACGAAAACGCTATTGTTTCCGCGGTACCACCTTTGTTTGCCATTAGTTGGCACAACTCTTAGCCCTTTTATCGCAAGGGAAACGGTTATGTTTACATAACTGCTCAGAAGTAGGTTCGGTAATGGGAGTGGGTGATGTTACTTTCAGCATATGTAACACTCTCTAACACCTTCACCAGTTACGTACTTGGCTTCCTCAACGCACATAAATAATTAGATTATTCAAAATTATAGTGATGAATCGGCAACGTGTCAACAGGAGGATGACGAAAACAGAAAAAACTTGTAAAATAGAATGAATCAGTATTCACTAGCGCTTGAAAAGGGGGAGACAACTTTGTCTATATACAAAATAGAAATACCAACACCCTATGAAGTAGGAGATGTCAACGCATTTGTTGTCAAAGGCGATGCACTTAGCATATTTGATGTTGGACCAAAAACAATGGAAGCCTATGATGCTTTGAAATGGGGGATTCGAGCAGCTGGCTTTGACATGCGTGATATTGAACAAGTTGTGTTAACCCATCATCATCCAGATCATGCTGGATGGGTCGATGCTTTTCCACATGCAGAAATTTTGGGGCATGCCTATAATGATAAATGGCTACGTCATGATGAAGAATTTTTACGCTATCACGAGCAATTTTATAGTGAGCGTTTGTTGGAGCATGGGGTACCACAAGAATATATTTCAAAAAGTGTACATGTTCGTCGTGAATTAGAGCTAGTGGGCGAACGGCCATTAACACAAATCTTGGCAGATGGAGATGAAGTGCCTGGTCATCCAGGATTAAAGGCGATTGAAACTTTGGGTCATGCTCAAAGTCATTTTATTTTCTGGGATGAAAAAACACATCATGTTATTGGCGGTGATTTATTACTCGAAAAAATAACGCCAAACCCATTAATAGAGCCACCATTGGATCGTACGATTGGACGACCAAAATCATTACTGCAATATAATGAATCTCTTGAAATTTTACGCCAATTACCTGTCAAAATGATGCATACAGGGCATGGGGCAGAGCTAGTGGATATACCATATTTAATTGATAAACGTTTAGAGCGTCAGCACCAGCAATCGATGAAGGTGTATGAATTACTAGGAGACGATCAATTAACGGTTGTACAAGTAACAAAACGGCTGTATCCAGCTATTTTCCAGCATCAGCTTGGCTTAACCCTTTCCAAAACACTAGGTCATTTAGATTATTTAGAAGCCAGAAATTATATAACTTCTACAAAAACGGAAGCAGGTATTTATTTATTTCAAAGGAAGTAGGTTCATACATGAATAACCATAACAAGACGATCTTTGTGACTGGAGCGACAAGTGGTGTAGGCTTAAAAATTACAGAATTGCTTGTTGCACAAGGCCATACGGTATATGCCACAGGTCGCAATGCTGTCGCTCTAAAAGTACTAGAACGATTAGGAGCACATGTCATTCAAGCAGATTTAACTAATTTACATACACTGGATGATGTTTGTGCACAGCTCCCCACTCTTGATGTTGCGATTCTCTCAGCAGGCGTTGGAAAATTCGCTAATGCATCTGCCTTAATGGATGAGGATATTGCTCAAATGATCGAATTGAATGTCAGTGTACCAATCTATCTTGCGAAAAGATTAGCCTCTACGATGATGGAGCGTCAACAAGGCCATTTGATATTCATCGGTTCACAGGCGGGAAAGGTAGCTACCCCGAAAGCGAGTGTCTATGCTGCTACAAAACATGCGATAGTAGGTTTTACAAATGGACTTCGAATGGAGTTAGCACCTTACATGGTCAACGTAACCGCTATCCATCCTGGTCCAATTGATACACCATTTTTAGATAAGGCAAATGATGCAAGTGGTTATCGAGAGTCCTTAGGTAGATTTTTATTATCAGCCGAGGAAGTGGCAAGAGCAACAGTGAAAACGATCGAACGCCCAGTACGTGAAGTCAACTTACCAAAAATCATGGGATTATCAAGTAAATTATATGCACTTGCGCCTGCAACCATTGAATTTTTAGGCAAATCGTTTTTCCATAAGAAATAACAAAAATCTAACTGTAAACATGCTTTATGCGTGTCTACAGTTTTTTTCATATTTATGTAAATTTGTTGATATAGTAGTGAAAATGAAGCAAATAAAGGAGAATACGATGTATACAATCGGACAAGTTGCTAAATTTTTAGGCATTACAAGAGATACAATCAAATTTTATGAGGAAAAGGAATTGGTAAGACCACAGCATAATAGAGAAAACGGGTATAGAACCTACAATCATTTTGATATCTATGATTTAACAACGATCAACTTTTATAGAGAAATTGATTTGGAAATCAAAAAAATCCAGGAATTAAGAAAAGGCAAGAGCATTGAAGGGATTCAATCTATAGTAGAAGAGAAAGAACAGGAAGTGTTAGAGGAGATTGCTTATAAAAAGCTCCAATTAAAAAAGCTCCAGCTCGTAAAAGAAGACTGCGAAAAAATAAAACAATTTTTAGGAAACTACACGATAAAAGAAATGAAACCTCTAGAAGTAATGGGGGAGATCGACCATTATAAAGCTTATGATGATTATGACACGTTAAAAGAAAACACTGACAGTTTAAAAAAAGCGGTGATTCTTACTTCGTTAAGAAGAGTCATACGGTTCAATGATGAAGGCATGGTAGAAAATCAATTTGTGATTGTCAGGAAAGTAGAAGATGGTGAAAACATAATCGATGGAGACATTGTAGCTCATCCCAAATGTTTGTATACAGTCATTGAAGATGGGCGATGGTCTACGGGTGGCAAAAATACAGACGAAAAAGTGGAAGCGAGCATTAGACAAGTAGCCAAAGAATACGGCTATGAACTGGTAGGGCTTGTTTATGTTAACTTATTACTGACCACTTATGAAGAGGGACTTGAACGTATTTTTTTAGAAATGTATGTACCGGTCAAGTAAAGAAAAAATACGATTGACCTGTGAGTAACCCCCAGGTTTATGCTAAAGGTATTCGTAGTGAAATGGGGGATTTAACATGAGTAGAACAAAGAAGCTTAAAAGACCAGTAGCAAGCTTTATACTTTTAACTAATGTCATATTTTGGCCACTTTTTTGCCTTGTGGGAGCCATCAAGCTTTTAGGGCTTCCAACTTGGGTGTTTGACGTAGTTCGCTGTTTGTCAGCTTGGTCATCAACGTTTGCCTTTGCCATCTTATTTAAAAAAATCTATCCTACGCAAAGCTTTGCCCACTTTGTGAAAAAGAAATTAACCAATAAGCTTCATCTTTCAGTCATTGTTGTTGTACTGGCAATACAAGTCTCTATCTTTTTCATGATTGTCTTACTTGTATGGAATAAGGAAGGGGTAGACTCTATTTTGACAATATCTTCTTGGGGGATGCTAAGCTATTACTTTATTAAAAATCTTTTATCTGGACCATTAGGTGAAGAATTAGGATGGCGAGGCTTTGCACTACTAGAGCTTCAAAAGAAATATTCCCCATTAATAGCTTCCATCATCATAGGATTTTGGTGGGGGATGTGGCATGTACCAATTTGGCTTACAACAGGATTTATGGGGATAGATTTAATCAAATATAGTTTATTCTTTATGTTGTCTATCATAGCAACGAGTATCATCATGGCAGCATTTTATAATTTAAACCAAATTCTCATCATCCCCATTATCATTCATCAGTTCTTTAATTTTTTTATTGGTTTGATCAATGGCAACTTAGTCGATTTATTAATGTACAATGCCATTCTTTATTCACTAGCCGCCATTCTTCTTATTTTAATTAACCCCAAAAATGTATTATATAAGACCATTCCCATGAATAATTAGAAAAGAATCCAGTTTTTAAGATGGATTCTTTTTTTTTTGTTCATTGCTAAATTTATATTGTATACATTTATATAAATAGTAAAAAAGCGTTTTTTAGAGTAAATATTCGTGTTACCATCATGACTTAATGTCTGCAGTGACAGACTTTTGACAGGAAAAATAATTGTCTATGAATTTATAAAAATACACTTGTATTTATTTTTATAACATGATACTATTCGTGTATAAACTTTTAAATGAATGTATAAACATACATATCTATAGAGCAATGGAGGCGCATTTTTAATGGCAAATAAAAAAGTTGTATTAGCTTATTCAGGTGGACTTGATACTTCGGTAGCAATTCCATGGTTAAAAGAACAAGGTTGGGATGTAATTGCAGTATGTCTTGACGTTGGCGAAGGAAAAGATCTTGAATTCGTAAAAAATAAAGCTCTTCAAGTAGGAGCTATTGAATCTTATATGGTGGATGCAAAAGACGAATTTGCTGAGGAATATGCATTAATTTCATTACAAGCACATACTTGGTATGAACAAAAATATCCATTAGTATCAGCACTTTCTCGTCCTTTAATCTCGAAAAAATTAGTAGAGATTGCGAACCAAGTAGGCGCAGATGCTGTTGCACATGGTTGCACAGGAAAAGGAAATGACCAAGTTCGTTTTGAAGTTTCCATTAAAGCTTTAAACCCTGATTTAGAAGTTTTAGCACCTGTACGTGAGTGGGGTTGGAGCCGTGATGAGGAAATCGAATATGCGATGAAACATAATGTACCGATTCCAGCGACATTAGACTCACCATTTTCAATTGACCAAAACTTATGGGGACGTGCCAATGAAGCAGGTATTATGGAAGATCCGTGGGTGTCTCCACCAGAAGAAGCTTACGGTTTAACCGTTTCTGTTGAAAATGCACCAAATGAAGCTGAATATGTGGAAATCGAATTTGTTGCTGGTAAACCAGTAGCCTTAAACGGTAAAGAAATGAAGCTTGCTGATTTAATTCAAGAATTAAATGCGGTAGCAGGTGCACATGGCGTAGGACGTATCGATCACGTGGAGAATCGTCTAGTTGGTATTAAATCTCGTGAAGTGTATGAAATTCCAGGCGCTAAAGTGTTGTTAACAGCTCATAAAGAACTAGAAGACTTAACACTTGTAAAAGAATTAGCACACTTCAAGCCAGTAATTGAGAAGAAGCTATCTGAATTAATTTACGATGGTTTATGGTTCTCACCATTACGTGATGCACTTGAAGCGTTCCTTGCACAATCACAGCAATATGTAAATGGTACAGTACGTGTGAAACTATTCAAGGGTCACGCTATTGTAGAAGGACGTAAATCACCGAATTCACTATACAATGAAAAGCTAGCAACATACTCCAAGGAAGATCAATTCAATCACGCTTCCGCAGTTGGCTTTATCGAATTATGGGGTTTACCAACTGTAGTGAATTCTTCTGTTAATAAAAAGTAATATTGAACGAGCAATGTGTGGTGAGGCATTTGTGTTTTTACTACACTTTGGCTAAGGACTAAAGGAAAAGGTGAGCTGACATGACAAAACTTTGGGGTGGACGTTTCCAAAAATCAGCAGAAGCATGGGTAGACGAGTTTGGCGCATCCATTGGCTTTGACCAGCAACTTGTGCTAGAGGACCTTGAAGGTAGTGTTGCACATGTCACAATGCTTGGTGCAACAGGAATTTTACCGGCAGCTGACGTAGAGGCCATACTAGGTGGTCTTGCCCAATTAGAAGAAAAGGCAATTGCAGGTGAACTTGAATTTAGCGTTGCCAATGAAGATATACATTTAAATTTAGAAAAAATGCTAATTGATTTAATTGGTCCTGTTGGTGGTAAGCTACACACTGGTCGTAGTCGTAATGACCAAGTAGCAACGGATATGCATCTATTCTTGAAAAAGCGAGTGCAGGAAGCCATTGATTTAATTGTAACATTCCAAGAAACGCTATTAGAGAAGGCACAGGAGCATATCGAAACGATTGCACCTGGTTATACACATTTACAACGTGCGCAACCGATTTCCTTTGCACACCATTTAATGGCCTATTTTTGGATGCTTGAGCGAGATAAACAACGCTTTACAGAATCCGTGAAACGCATAGATATTCTGCCATTAGGAGCAGGGGCTATGGCGGGTACAACTTTCCCAATAGACCGTATAAAATCAGCAGAGTTACTTGGTTTTACTGAAGTATATGCAAACTCTATGGATGCTGTAAGTGACCGTGATTTTATCGTCGAATTTTTAAGTAATTCGTCATTGCTTATGGCCCATCTCTCGCGCTTTGCAGAGGAAATTATTATTTGGTCTACAGATGAATTTAAGTTTATCGAGCTAGATGATGCCTTTTCAACAGGCTCTTCGATTATGCCACAAAAGAAAAACCCTGATATGGCAGAGCTAATTCGTGGGAAAACAGGCCGTGTTTATGGTAACCTTATGGGCTTATTAACTGTATTAAAGGGTACGCCATTAACGTATAACAAAGATATGCAGGAGGACAAAGAAGGCATGTTCGATACGGTGCATACCATTCTTGGCTCACTTAAAATCTTTGAAGGCATGATTGGTACAATGACCGTTAATACGGAACGTTTACATCAAGCTGTCCATTCCGATTTCTCGAATGCAACGGAGTTAGCAGACTATCTTGCTACAAAAGGGATGCCATTCCGTGAGGCGCATGAGGTGACAGGCAAACTTGTCTTTACATGTATTCAAAAGGGCATTTACTTATTAGATTTACCATTGGAAGAGATGCAGCAGGAAAGTAAGCTCATTGAAGCCGACATTTTTGATGTGCTAGCACCAGAAGCGGCTGTTCGTCGCCGTCATTCCCTTGGTGGAACTGGCTTTGATCAAGTAAAAATTCAAATTGAAAAAGCCAAAGCCTGTCTTCAAGAACATTAATTTTGCGTGCATGTCCAAGTGACTTTTGCATAGATATTCATTAAAGCTGTCCTGTGAGGCACTATGAAAACCTTTAACCTTTTTCAACTGAGCCAGAGGGTGAAGTGAAAAAGAGACCCTTACATACGTGAAGGACAATCCCCAATTCTGGAGACGCGGAATTGGGGTTTTTGTATATGGAAAGATGGGGAGGAATTAAGACAATGAATGACCGTTTGACAAAGGGGCTCGAAACAATCAAACAATATGTCACAGAGGAAGAAGCAGCAAGGATGATTGAATCTGATGCCTTAGCCGATGTTGCACCCGATTTACGCAAAATGATTATTGAATTTGCTTATGGTGATGTCTATTCACGACCAGGCCTGGATGTGAAAAGTCGGGCACTTGTTGTTATTACTGCAGTTGTCACACAAGGTGCCACACCACAAACAAAAACACATATCCAGCGAGGTTTACATGCTGGCTTAACACAAACAGAATTGGTCGAGGCACTTTTACAATTAGTACCCTACATTGGCTTTCCAAAGGTACAAAATGCTTTAACAATCGCACAACAAGTTTTTGCAGAAAAAATCATGCATAAAAGCAAAAGCAAAGACTCATAATAAAAGAGGAAACACTTATTAATCTAAGATGATGGGGAGGATGCAGAATGAGTAATTGTCAAACACCCAAAGACCAAGAATCTCAGGAAAGTCCGCCACAACTGTCAACGGTTGAAGCTTCATAAATCTTAAGCCTAAAGGTGAAACAGAACTATTCTGTTTTGCTATAGATTAAGAAGAAGCGTAAACTATACCAGTTAAAAATCAAATAGAGGCAATAAGTGTCCATGGATCCAGAATTATTTCTGGGTCCTTTTTTAGTTTAGTTTGAGGAAACAAGGGTGTTAGAAGATATTTGGGGAGAAACCACCGCATAAGTGTTTGGAAATGATCAAAAAAGGGGGGAATCCGCTCTGAAAGGAGGTGGAAGTGATCATAAAAAGTGTGAAGCCGCTCGAAAAGGAGGTGGAAGTGATCATAAAGAGTGTGCCCCCGCTCG
>NZ_DAMDAY010000118.1:0-13879 GCF_032093475.1 Lysinibacillus sp.
AAAAACCAACTGTTCTATCAAATTGATAATATGTACAGGATTGGTGCCTATTGTGCTATGATCGATCATGATTTTGAACAAACAGATCATATGTTTATGAAGCTAGCGCAATATCAGGCATTTGCGGAACGTGTTGAGGTGGACGCCTTTATTTTTGTATTGAAGGCACATTATTATAATAGTTACATCCATAATTATGAGCAGGCTCTGATTGAAATAGAACGTTTTAATGAGCTTAGGAAGCATGAGTATATAGACAAGCTGGATCCTAATTTTTATTATGCTGAAAAAGGAAAATCCCTCTATTTACTTGGTCGTTATGACGAAGCGAAGGCTGCATTTGAACAATATAAAAACATACCGATTTATATTAGTCACCCATATGATATTTTAAGCTTACATGAGTGTTTTTCCTATAAAGCCCTGTGCTATGCACATTTTGGGGAGCTAACAACAGCCTACGACATTGCAAAAATGGCCTACACAGATTCATTAAATTTAGTGGATTTACCTTACAAACGAAAAATTGAGGAAGTCTATCATTCGATTAAAGCACAAATTAATTCTTTCTAGAATAAAACATTATGGGTTCGATGCAAGGTGCTACTGCCCCATATCGAACTCATTTTTAATTATTTTATTTAGCTGTTTAGAGGAACAAATTTCATTTGATGTGCCAGGAATTCATTTTTAGCCTCATCAAATTGATATGTAATATAGACATCACCTACATATTGCGGAGATACTCCAACACTAGCACCTAGCACTACAGTTAATTTTTGATTGTCTAATTTATAATAAACGACCCCTCCAAAATTAAGATGCTCTTGCTCTACGTGTGGATCTAGAGCGACAACATTCACATGCTGTTCAGTACCTTGCACTACTACTTGAATATTTAGATTCTCTCCTTTTTTAGTAATTTTCGATTCGAAGTGATCCGAAATAATTTCTTCAAAAGGCTGTACGTTTATTTCGGAGAGGTTCTCACTATTCAGCACATGTACTTCATCAATCGTTAAACCAGTCCCTCTTCCTGTATTTATAATTACTACTGCTTCTTTTTTCCCGTCCCCTGTAATATCTGTATAATAAACTTGAGGCTCTGTAATGGTCGTAAAACGCCAATTAAACTCTTTCTCCATATTATTTACTGCAACAGTTACACCACTGAAACCATCTGAAACTTTTGTTTTTGGTGTGAGCTGTACTTCATTGTTCTCTGAAAACCAAATAATACTTTCCTTCGCCTCTTGTTTCGGCTGCATTGATAATTGTTCGGTTGAAGAGTTCTCATCCTTCTGAGAACTTTCTTGATGAACACTACAACCCACAAGCAATAAAATACTAGACAATACCAACATACCAAATTCCTTTTTCAACCTATTTGTCCTCCCCATTCTAAAAAAACTGGGACATAACGTTGACTCTCATTTTTCTAATTGGAAAGTTCACTTATGCCCCAGTCTCTCAACTAAGTTATTAGTTCAATTTATCTTTTCTAATATCCTTTTGTATTTTACGTAATGCTTTTTTGGACCCTCGCTCGATATCGTGCTGAAGCTTGCGTGCTTGATAATCAACAAATAATGTCTCTAAATCATATCCTTCGGGGTATAATTCTGTTGCAGGTAGTTCTAAGGCAAGTCGCTTAACATTTACCTCTAGTATTTGCCCCTTATAGAAGACGCTGACATTATTGTAAGGATCCATTTCTTCGTATACGAGCCCTATATCATCATAATCCAGTAATTTCACGCGGTCTCCTTTTGCATAGGCATATACTGTTGTCGCTTTTGCTTTCTCTATCTTTGGCTTACGGATTTTACTGTCTTGAACAAGTGTTAGCTGATAATCCTTGTTATTCATATAATCCTTTGCTCTTTGTAAAACTGTTTCACGGACATTCATTTTTTTAGAAATCCAAAGGGCATTACTTTCTCCTGATGTGCCAATCATTAATTGATACAAAGGCTCTAGTGTTTCACTATTAAAGCGCATCGCTGCATTCATAAAATCAGGGTGCATTTCTGAAAATCGTTTAATTTCGCCATAATGTGTTGTTGCAACGGTCATACAGCCCATCTGATAAAACTCTTCTAAAATAGCTATTGCTAACGCTGCTCCTTCATTTGGCTCTGTACCACTGCCAATTTCATCGAACAGTAAAAGTGTATGATTATTCGCCGCCCTCATAATATCGGAAAGGTTTTTCATATGGGAAGAAAACGTACTAAGAGCATTTTCTAAGCTTTGATTATCACCAATATCCACAAAGATATGATCGAAAAGTGCCATCTCGGTTCCCTTCTCTGCTACGATATGAAAGCCTGACATGGTCGCTAACGTTAATAAGCCAATTGTTTTCAAGACAACGGTTTTCCCACCAGCATTTGGCCCCGTAATAATTAAGCTACGATAATCTTGACCGATGGTAAACTGTAGGGGCACGGCATTAGCTGGTAATAACGGATGCTTGCCATTTACTATGTTAATATAACCATAATCATTTAAACGTGGCTCCATACCACCAATTTGTCTGCTGAATTTTGCTTTGGCAAAGACCATATCATATTGACTAATCAACTCCATGTTAATCTGAATGGCATGAAGATGTTCCATTAAAAGTCCTGATAAAGTGGCTAAAATCTGATACTCCTCCACCGCTTCCTCTGCCTTTAAGGTAGCCAATTCTACATTCAATTTAGCAACTACACTCGGCTCCATAAAAACAGTTGCACCTTTTGAGGAAATCTCTACTACTGTACCCTGTACATGATTTTTGTAGGAAGCCTTTATTGGAATCGTATATCGATCATCCTTTTGGCTAATAAAGAATTCCTGAATATAGGGTTTGTTAGCACTGTTATTCAAAAATTTTGTTAAGCGTTCTTTAATTTTTTCTTCGGTCGTGTCCATATGATGACGAATACGCTTTAATTCTCGACTAGCAGCTGAATCCACACGATTGGCTTTTATCGCAAAATTAATTTCCTCCTCCACACTTTTAAACTCTGCCATTGAATGGGCGTAAGATGAAAGAACTGGTGCAAAAAATTCCTTATCCAACATGAATTTTTTGATATTGCGACAGCCTCTTAAAAAGTCTGACATACTAACTAGCTCACTTGGATCTAATATCATCCCTTTCGCAAGTTTGGTCATGATATGCTCAATATTGGAGACACCTAAAAAAGGTACATGGCCTTCTGCATCTAAAATTGCGCGCGCCTCTGTCGTTTCATTCAAACGAGTTTTCACAACTGCTAGGCTTGAGCTTGGCATTAATTTATCTAATAGTTGTTTTCCTAAACCGCTAACACAGTAGGATTTAACGATATCCTTTAATTCATGGTATTGTAACTTTTCTAGAGTAGTAAAATTCATTTTTTCATTCTCCTCATTGTAATGTTTGATCATACATGAAGATACCTACCCAATATTAGATAGCAATGATGTGTTAATAAAATAAAAAGCTGTGAGGAATCCCCACAGCTTAATCTTTAAAAGGCGAGCTTTTACGGCACCACAAATAAAACCTCTTGTTACTTGAAGGTTCATCGATAGTACGCCACGCTTGATAAAGTATTGTAGGTATCTACATAGGTTTTGAAATAAATCCATGACTAAAAAAGGGGTGTGTGCATGACATAAATCCCCTGTCGCCATAGCCTTATTTCATTCAATTTTACCTAGTTAGAACCTACCGCACTCACAAAAAGCACCTCGCATTAGTTTTCATTGTTATCTAATTATTGACATTATCTTACTACATGTTGTCAAAAAAGTAAAGGTGTTCATATAGGAAAGGGATTCTTCTAATTTTTGTCGAATATCACTATGAAGGAGTGACCAAATGCGCAAAAAAACCATTCATACCATTTTTAGCTTTATGCTCATCTTCAGTTTATGGATTCCTACAGCCTTTGCCTCTTCATCATTAATTGGAGAAAGAAACACAATAGGCTTTCATTATACGGTATTGCAAGAAAACGATCACTTTAGGTGGGAGATTACCAACAAAGACAGTCAAAAAACCATTGTGGAGAGCCCTAACAATATGGGGATATTAGGACAGTTTAGGGAAGCGGTAAACGACATACATTCAACATTGATCACCCTGATTATTTCGCTCATTATTATCATTATCGCTGCCGTTATTTGTTTGCAATTCTTTAGAAGGCAAAAGCATGAGCTGAGAAATCCTGCCTCTTTCATATTTGCGATTCTATTCGTCATAGCGATAGTGATCGTTTTCAACCAAACACATGGTCTTCACCTAGCCATTCAAGAAGCCACAAATATTTTTGACAGCATTCCTAGTTAAAACTAATATTTTAAAATTAATTACTTGATATCCTTATTCTAAAATAAAAAGACCTGTAGAAAATTCTACAAGTCTAGTGATTTATGATGGGCTTTTCTTGTTTCAATAATTTTAGAACCAGAGAATAGCAGTAAAGCCGCCCAAATAATACTAAATGCTAAAAGCTCTACCTGACTGAATGGCTCTTTGTATAGCACAATGCCTAAAACCAAGACAATGGTTGGCGATACATATTGAATAAAGCCTAGTAAATATAAAGGTATATTTTGTGCACCCTTGGCAAATAAAATAAGCGGTATTGCTGTAACTAACCCACTGAAAATCATTAAAATATCTGTTTTTACATCGACATGTAAAAATGAAGCTTGATGTGTTGTAAACAGATAAACATAATAGCCTAATGCAAAGGGTAAAATCAACAATGTTTCAATGGCTAAGCCCCTTGTGGCATCTAATTTGATTTTCTTTTTTAGTACACCGTAAATAGCAAAGGACAGTGCGATCAGCAATGCTACCCATGGCACAGATCCGTAATTGATTGTTAAAATAATGACAGCAATAAAAGCGATCCCCGTCGCTATCCATTGTGCACGACTTAGCGATTCTTTAAAGAATATTACCCCAAAAATAACCGATAACAGTGGATTAATATAATAACCTAAGCTTGTTTCAATTAAATGATTATGGGTTACTGCCCAAATATACAAATACCAGTTCATTGAAATGACAAAGGATGCACCTGCAAGCTGCCAGAAAAGCTTTTGATGGGACCATAAATATTTTAAATCTGCAAGGAGATCCTACGCATTCGAAATACGATAACAGCTAGTACCGTAAAGACAAAAGACCAAATAACACGTGATAATAAAATCTCCATACTCGGTACGTGTTCAAGTAGTTTCCAATATAGAGGGAAAGCTCCCCAAAAGGCATAGGCTAAAAAGGCTGCCAGTACCCCTTTTTTCTCATTTGACATGACCACTAACGCTCCTACTCTTTTTGAAATCGATAGACGACCTCACATAATATTAAACTAGTTAAAGAATAGACTCATTATAGGACTTTGAGTAGCAACTGTAAATGCCAAATTTCTAGTGACTTGCTATCACCGTTCACCTTGCTGTTCCGCTTCGAGCTCAGAAATATATTTACGCACTGTACTATAGCTAATATCTGGATTGATTTGACGCTTGATGCGAATATGGATTTCTTTAATCCCTACCCCTTGCTCACGCATATCTCGAATCATCGACTTAAGAGGACCTGTCAGTGATTCTCTTGACAGCGCTGTATACTTACTTAATTCTATTAGCAGCTCTGTATTTTGTTGACGGAGCACCTTCATCTCTTCTACCACGCAATTGTATTCCGTCACCTTTTTTTGGAGGACCATGTTTTGCTGCTTGACCTTTTGCATTTCTTCTGTAAGCTGTGCATTTTGTTTTTTTAACATTTTTCGTTCTCGTTCTAAACTATGTTGTTTATGATCCAAATCTGTATGCATAGCATTGTACAGCTCTTCCATATGCAACAGCTCCAGATAACGGCTTTGCGGCACAATCATTAAATTCTCAGTCGTGTAGAGAGCTAGTGTTCCATCTTGATTAGGCTCATACGAAAATGCAGAGGACTTTATTTTATTCCCCATTACTTCTTCACTCCCCCACGAACAAATTTATCTATTCGTATTGCTTTGTGTATCATCTATCCGCTTCCTTTTTCACTTGATAATCATTCTCATTTATTTTTATGATAATCAGTATTTCTGTTTTTGTCAAAGAACAATTACCAAGAGCTCTTTTTTCCAAATCAAAAGCTTCTTGCAACAACTTGAGCAAGAAGCTTTTGATTTTACATTTTTTTCAGTTTTTCATATTCTAATTGCAAACGCTCAATACGTTTACGACCCTCTTCACGATTTCTTGCCGTTTCTGCTTGGATTTGCTTCGTTTCTTGAATACCAGACATAATCGTTTGCCATGTTGTTTCGATAGTTTCGATTTTAATGCTTGGGCTACCTGCTTGACGCGCGATATTTACACTGTTTTTACTAATATTTTCAGCATTACGAACAAGCATTTCGTTCGTACGACGGTCTAGCTCACTCATGGAGTCAGAAATTAGCTTTTGTCGTTTTAATGTGACTGCGTGAATCAAGCCCTGTTTAAAAATTGGAATTGTCGTCACGAAGGCAGAGTTAATTTTGGCAATTAAATGGTTATTACCTTGCTGCATTAAACGAATTTGAGGTGCAGATTGGAACGATACTTGTTGTGCCATTTCTAAATCATAGCGACGTTGCTCTAATAATTCCACAGCACGTAGCATTGTTTCGTATTCCATCGCTGCTAATTGATCGCCCGTTTGAGCTTTTTGTTCAAGTGCTGATAATGCTGCACGAACCTCTTCAATTTTTACCTCAATCGCTGCAACAAATTTACTTAATGATTGGAAGTAATTTAAGTTTTGTTCATACAAATTTTCAAGGTCGATCGTATTGCGCTTCATTTCTCCCTCGTATTTTTGAATTTCGCGGTAAATGACATCCACTTCTTTGTTCATGCTGTCATATTTAGATAAAAACTTTTCCAATTGCTCTTTCCCTTTATTAAAGAGCTTTGAGATAAAGCCACCCTTTTTCTCATCAGCAAAATCTTGTGGATCAAATTTATCCATAATTTTATTAAGATTATTTAATAGTACACTTGATTCCTCAAGCTTACTGGATTTCATCGTCGCTAGCATTTTATCTGAAAAAGTAGAAATGCCATTGGCTGTTTCTTTACCAAGCTCAAGCATAGCAATTTGATCTTTAACATCAATTTTTTGTGCAAGTGCATGAATCTCTGGATCTTTCTTTAGCATCAGCTGATTTTGTGCAATTTGCGATAACTCCTGCTCCGACACAAGCACTGGCTTTTGTTCAGGCTCTTGTTGCAAAAGTGGATTTGGTTGTAATAAAGGATTTTCTGAAGCGAATGGGTCCTTGGATTTTAAAAGATCGTTGTTAAATTCAGACATACGTTTTACCCCCTGCAATTTATCTCTACTAATTATTTACGATTACCATCTAAAAAAGTTTCATTTCCGGTTCATGACAAACTCATTTTCGTGCTCTTTTTTAAATTATAGCTTCTTTCGATCCAAAATTCGACTGATTCCGTAAATTCCTTTACATTGTTTACTAACAATGGCATCAAACAACCAAAAAAGCAGCTACATCTATCACGTAGCTGCTTTGAACTTATGTTGTTACCTTTAAAACCGTTTTAATTTTTTGAATTACTCCACCTGAGCTATATGTCAGCACACTTCGTTTATAGAAGGATAAACTAAATAGATACACGACAATTATCGTTACAATTAAAATCCCTAATGAAAGTAGCGGTACAATACTGCCGATATCTGTAGCACCAATTCGCATCGGCATGATCATTCCAGAAGTTAATGGAATATAGGAGAAAATTTTAATAATTAACGTATCTGGATTACCCATTCCTGTAAGCATAACGTAGAAGCCAATCATCGTAATAATCATAGCAGGCATTAACACTTGACCCGCTTCCTCTACCTTCGATACTAGTGAACCAAATAATGCGCCAATGATTAGATACAGAATAACCGTTAACAGTAAAAATACGATGGCATAGATAACATAGCCAACAGATAATTCTTTGATGATGCTAGCAGCCGCATCCCAAACCATTCCGTCTTTGACAAACTTCGAATAGATCAGAAACACTACTGCAATAATCCCCATCTGCGTTAACGCAAGTAATAATACCCCTGCAATTTTTGCTTTAAAATGTGTGGCTGGCTTCACACTAACTAAAAGCATTTCCATTGCTCGTGAGCCTTTTTCAGAAGCAATTTCCGTCGTAATCATCGAAAGGAATGTAGAAATAAAGAAATAGATTAATATACCCACTGCATAGGAAACTACTAACCCAGATTGCTTCTCTTCTTCACTTTTACCACCAGCTGATTCTTCATTTAAATTTTTGGTAGTAATAGCCGTTTGTGCACCCATAATTTGTGCCGCTTGTTCTGGTGATAAAGATAATTGCTGAACGGCAAAATGCTGACCAGCATACTGCAATAAAGAAGATAATGCTGACTGATCGTTTAATTTTAGTGGTGTAAACGTAGCGATTTCTGCATGTAGTTGGCCACCTTGATCGTTAATTGTCACAATGGCATCTAGCTTACCATCTTTAACCCTTTTTTCTAGTGCTGATACATCTTTTTCATCCTGAATAAAGGCCATATCTCCATTGGAAACAAAGATTCCACTTAAATCAGCGGATGTCTCATTAACAATGGCAATTTGCTTGGCTTCATCATCACCTGTAAATAGCTCCTTAATATCAGACCAAAATACAGCTACAGACATGACAACAACATATAAGCAAGTCATTAAAATAAATGATTTTGATTTAATTTTTGATTTGTATAATTGCTTCATTAACAAATTAAACTTCGACAATATGGCCACCTACTTTATCTTTAAATATTTCATCTAACGATAAATAATCTAAGCTGAACTTTTCAATATACTTCCCATCTGACAACTGCTCAAAAATACTTTGGGCAAAGCTTTCGTCTACTAGTGTTAGGACTGTTTGTTCCTTCTCAACACGTACATCCTTGACTCCATCGAGTGCCAATAACTGTGTCGTTGACCAATCCGTGCGAACAGCAAGCTTTGTTTTTCCATATTGTTTCTTTAAATCTAGTAAGCTACCAGAAAATAAAGACACACCTCGTTTTAATAAGCACAAATGATCGCAAAGCTCCTCCACATTATCCATTTGGTGACTGGAGAACAGAATGGTCGTACCCTGCTCTTTTAATAATAAAATAGCATCCTTTAGTAAATCCTTATTGACTGGATCTAGACCACTGAACGGTTCATCTAAAATTAAAAACTCAGGTTTATGGATAAAACTTGCAATAAGCTGAACCTTTTGTTGATTCCCCTTTGACAAGGTTTCTGCCTTATCTTTGCGTTTTTCACCAAGCTCAAAGCGTTGAATCCAAAAATCAATTTCCTTTTTTAGCTCTGCTCTTTTCATGCCTCGTAACTCACCAAAAAAGTAAAGCTGCTCCTCTACCTTCATCGTTGGGAAAATACCCCGCTCCTCAGGTAAATAACCAAGGACATCGCGGTTAATGGCATTAACTGGCTTGCCGTTCCAAGTAATTGTCCCTGCCGTTGTTTCCTGTAAATCTAAAATCATTCGGAATGTTGTCGTCTTCCCTGCGCCGTTTTGACCAATAAGACCAAAAATTTCACCCTTTTCAATGGTAAAATTTAAATCATCCACAGCAGTAAACTCTTTGTATTTCTTCGTGACATGCTGTAACTGTAAAGTCATGTTGTAAATCCTCCTTATCCTTCAAATATATGTAAGTTTTGTTTCAAACCCTTTTTACGTTTTTCATTTTTCGATACGGATATAAGTACCATTATAGAGACGATCACATTCAGGCAACCTACACTAGAGTTGATTACGCTTCCGATCGAAAGATTATACATTCCCGCCAGTACATTAAACAGCAACAATAGTATAAAAATACGATTCATCGATTTGATATAGTTAATTTTCGAAGTTGCATCAGTAAATATTTCAAAGGGTCCCTCTGATTGTAGCTTTCGATAATAGGCCCAACCACCGAATTTGCTTACACATTCAATATTCATCATGTTTAGAAACTCAAAATAATCCTTTGATTTCCTATTAACGAATTCATTTCGATAAAAATATTGACCTGGCGTTCCTTTTTCAAACACAAAGTAGCCTACCATTGTTTTCTTTAAATTCCACCCCCGATCTGCCATATCATTAACCCATCGTTCTTCCTTTTCGTAATCAATAAAAAAACGATACACTCTTTTTTTCATCTAGCCTCACCCTTACAATAAAGTTTCCCTTTTCAATATTTTCTGATTTCCCAGAAAATATTGATCAATCCATTAATCTGAAAACACATTTAGTTCTCTCTTTAATCGATTGCGTACACGTATTAGCTTAATTAATGGAAAAGAGAATAACACAACGACAATTAGATTTAGCATATTCATCGTGAAACCAACCCAATCCATTGTGCGTTCGGAAAAATCCCCAGTCAAACCAGTTATGCCGATGAGTAAATTAAGTAGAATAAGAGAAAGCAAGACGGTCATCTTTTTTGACAGAGTGCCTAGTTTCGTTTTTTTATCTGTATACAGCTCAAATGGACCCTCCTGTGCCGCTTTTCTAAAAAATACAAAATTGCCAGAGCGATCTACTTGCTCAATGCCAGAGGATTTCAGAAATTCGAGATAATCCTCTTCATAGTGAGTGCTAAATCCTTCTAATTCATCATGGCGATAAATATAGCTACCTGACTCTCCACGTTCAAACGTAAAACGAATCCATGTGAATTTTTTCAAATGCCAGCCCTTACAAGCCATATCATTGACCCATTTCTCAATTGCATAGGGATTAATCATCAATCGATATTTATGCATATTATTCAACTCCTCTCGTTATACGGATACCATTGTCAAAAAGTTCCCTTAATCTCAAAATTTCATAGTCAACAACCGATTTCCCAGTTTCAGTAATGATATACTCCTTCTTTCTTCCATCCTCATCAAGAGCCTCTATCCAGCCTCGTTCCAGCAATGTTTTAATCGCTCCATAAATAGTTCCAGCCCCTAAACGCACACGCCCATTGCTCAATTCTTCCACTAATTGCATAATGCCATAACCATGTCTAACCTCATATAAAGCTAATAAAATATAATAAACGCCTTCTGTTAATGGCGGATGCTCCTGTGTCATACAAATCCCCCTCTATATCGCCCATCAATATATCGCCAGTCGATATAAAAAATATATCAGCAGTCGATATAATTGTCAATGCTTATATTACCTGTTATTTCCTATAGTCCAACCATTTTGTTGCAGAACATCATACGCTATGTTAGTATGTAAGTGATTACTTGCATGAAAGGAAGTATGTTTTTGACAACGAAGGGAACGGCAGAACGAATAATCGAGGCTGCACTACAATTGATTAGTGAAAAGGGCTATACAGCTGCAACTACCAAAACCATTGCAGAATTAGCAGGTGTCAACGAAGTCACTCTTTTCCGCCATTTCGGCAACAAGCGTGGTTTATTAAAAGCCATTATTGAACAATTTTCTTATTATCCACTTTTACAACAGGAGATTAATCAAAATGTCACATGGGAATTAGAAAAAGATTTATTCAACTTCTCACTGAAACATTTCCAGTTTTTAATGTCGATTAAAGACTTTGTAATGATTGGCTTTAAGGAGTCCATTCAGTTCCCTGAAATTAGTGAGGAAATTGCGAATATTCCCCTTCTGATTAAGAAGGAGCTTATTCACTACTTTCAAGAAATGCATCAGCGAGGGAAAATAAGAGAATTGGATTTTGAAGCAGCTGCATTATCGCTCATTGCCCTAAATTTTGGTCATTTTATGTCACGTGCTCGACTTGGCACTATTGTGTCTGACATACCAACCGAAGAACTTTTACAGACAAGTGTTTCGATTTTTTCTAGGGGACTCGTTTCCTAGAAAAAATTTTTCCTACCAATGCAAGTAAGTACTTACTTAATTCAGGGGGTAATAAAATGAAAGGTTTACAAACATTATTGCGCGTTCGTGAAACCTATATAGGCATTGTCGCTACTATTGCCTTTCAATTAATTTTCTTTACTATTTGGATGACAGCGTATGATGGTGTCAATGAAAGAGCCGAGCAATTAACCATCGGCATTGTCTCAGAGGATACCGCCTTGGGGCAACAGCTAGCACAGAATATCAAAGAGTCTAGTCCTTTTGCCATAGAGGACTATTCGTCAATGGAGCATGCTGAGCAAGCATTAAACGAACGACAAATTAATATGATACTGCACATTCCAGTAGATTTTACGAAGCAACTTGAAGCAGGAAAAGAAGCGGAAATTATTTACGCTATTAATCAAGCCAATGCAAGCGTGGCGAAAAACATGATGGAGGGTGTAGCAAAGCAAATGACTGAAGAAATGAATCAAGCCCTTTATCCAATGCAACAAAATCAGGCAATCGAGGTCTTTTCTCAACAATTTGCAAAGCTTCCTTTTGAGCAAAATACTGCACAGCAAATTACCGCGTCCGTCAAGACAACCGTTATGACTGTCAAAGACCATGCAATCGAGAGTACTATTGTTAAAACCAATAACGCGAAAGGCTTTGCGGCAAACTTTGTACCACTTATGGTGATCATTTCATCCTTTGTCGGTGCTATGGTGATGATTATGCAACACCAGCAAGCTGCCCAAATTGTTCGAGAAAGTCTATCCAAATGGCAATTATTTTTAGCAAGACAGCTACTCAATGTGACCGTAGCCTTTACCCTACCATTGCTAACAATTGCCTTAATGCAGGTCTTTGATATTACTAGCAACGAAAGCTTTCTCTCTATCTACTTCTTTCAATCTATCATGTATTTAGCTTTCCTTTGTCTAGCACAAGTTTTTGTTATTCTCTTTGGTAACGTTGGGATGGTCTTTAATATTTGCGCCCTCTCCCTCCAACTCGTAACATCAGGCGTACTCGTCCCCAAAAATATGCTCTCTGACTGGTACAACAATGTCGCCGCCATGCTACCCGCTACTTACGGAGCTGATGGCTACTATACCATTATATTTGGCGGAAGTGCCGACAATTTACTACAAAACAGCAGCTCCTTAGGCATCATCATCCTTGTGACAATGACCCTTGCAACAGTAGTAGTCGCCTTAAAGCCCACGCCACCAGCTCAATAAATTAATACACGCTGGACCAGACACTCTGTGGTTCAGCGTTTTATTATGGCGGGACTATTGATTTCGGGGTTCTACACTGCTCTTTGAGGTGCCTATCCAGCACTATAGCAAGGTTTATCCGCCGCTTGTTGCGGTTTATCCACTACTTTTCTGGCTCTATCCATCACTTTGCATGGTCTATCCTCCGCTTTTCCTGCTCTATCCGTCACTTTGCAAGATTTATCCGCCACTTTCTCTGTCCTATCCGCTTCTTTCCTCTCTATCCTTCACTTGGCGCGGTCTATCCGTCACTTTTCCTGCTCTATCCGTCACTTTGCAAGATTTATCCGCCGCTTTCTCTTTTCTATCCGTTTCTTCTCTCTCTATCCTTCACTCGGCGCGGTCTATCCTCCACTTTCGCTTCTCTATCCGTCACTTTGCATGGTCTATCCACCGCTTTCCTTCTCTATCCGTCACTTTGTAAGATTTATCCGCCACTTTCCTTTTTCTATCCACTTCTTCTCTCTCTATCCGTCACTTTACTCGTTCTATCTATTACTTTCCCCACTCTATCCATCACTTTGCATGGTCTATCCGTCACTTTGTAGGATTTATCCGCCGCTTTCTCTTTTCTATCAATTTCTTTTCTCTCTATCCATCACTTTACCGTTCTATACATCACTTTCCTTGATCTATCCGTCACTTTGCAAGATTTATCCGCCACTTTCTCTGTCCTATCCGCTTCT
>NZ_DAMDAY010000119.1:0-13763 GCF_032093475.1 Lysinibacillus sp.
CAATAAATTGAAAATGGCTGAATTAAGAGAAGCTCTTATACCACTAGGCCTGCAAAATATACGGACTTATATTCAAAGTGGCAATATATTATTTGAATCAAGTGAATCGGAAGTACGCTTACAGCAGCAAATTCAAGAAACCATCCAAACAGCTTTCAATATCTCAAGTATCGTGATGATTAGAACTGCCGAAGAACTGCTAGCCATCGTAAACAACTGTCCGTTTTCACCGCAAGACATAGCGGATGCAAGTGCTACAGCAACAGGGGAAAGTCTCCATGTCGCCTTACTGCCAATGGCACCTACGGAAGAGAATGGTGCTAAATTAGTAGCATATGAAAGTGAAAAAGAGCGTTGTATCATCAATGGCAGAGATGTCTATCTGTTATTTTACGATAGCATCCGTAATGCCAAGCTTAGTCAACAGCTGCCTAAACTGGAAGTACCAGCAACTGTTCGCAATTGGAAAACGATGATGAAGCTCGCTGCTATGGTGGATCAGTAAGAATTAATAAACAGTATTGGAGGGATAGGGTGAGACGAGATCAATTAAGTTATTTCATTTATCCAATTATCTATTTCATTGTAAGAACATTTAATCAATGGAGAAAAGATCAATCTATCACATGGACAGAAAATACGGTGACACTGATTGGAACAATGGTCATCATGTATGCTTTTATTTGGTTGTGGAATTGGTCAAAAAAGCCGTATCAATGGGGAAAGAACAAAAAGGAAACATAATACAGGAGAGCAAATTTCTACGCCCCTTGAAATGTTGCTCTTTGTAGCTGCTCAAAAAGTTACTTATCATTAATACATAAAAAAACTGCAGTGAAATGAATCACTGCAGCATAGAATTGGTTGATACCCTTTGAGGTTTTCATTAGTATTATAGCAAACTTCTTTTTTTCTGTATAGAAAACATTCCCTTTACATCATTTTTTGTAATGTTTGCATCATTATCTTATGGAAGTTTTCTTTATCCCACAATAGGAAGGTTCGCTGTTCACCCAATTCGTCTACTAATTGTTTTACAAGACAATAACCTACATAATAGGCTAGCCGAGTTGCTTGAAAATGCTGACCGCCATTGATGGAGAACCACTCTTTCCACACATAGGCTGCGTCATGTGTAGTTAAATCTATGAAAAATTGTTGAGCAATGGTCGATTGGTTCGTTTCAGCAAACTCCAGCCATTTTGGATCTTCTTCAAATGCAAAGTATTCATCTAATCTTGCCTGTACAACTTTTGTCGATAGATAAGTAGCGACCCCCTCCTGTAAAAGCCACGTAATAGGATGTACCCAATCAATTTTATCCCATTCAATCCCGTGCTTGTCGCTATACAAACAGTGTGCTACATGACCAAATTCATGACCGATAATAATGTTTAGATGTCGCTCATACTTAGGCATTTTCTCTAAGCAAAAAGCAACATCAGGGTTATATTGACGGTAAGTATTGGCATGCGCAAAATTTGATAAAACCGTAGATAACTGTATAAACATTTAACTTTTCATTACAACGATTCTCTATGTATTTTGTTAAAATAATACATTTATGTGTTATAATATGTATTATTTGTATTATTATACATGATGACCGCGGAAATGTATAATATAATAAAGAATGTGAGGTGTGCCTAATTGTATTTCTCAAATATCCAATTTTTAATGTTGGTATTTGCTTTTATTATTGTAGTTTTCAGTGCTATTAAGGTTTATCAAATAAGAAAGGAATATTTGATTAAGCAGAGGGAACTAGAGGCTGAATTCGAGAGAATCGAATTGGAGAGACAAAAAATAAAGGCAAATATAAGCGAACCTGAGAAAGCCAATAAATAAAATAACTTGCTTGTTTATACGCTATTTTATACATGCTTAAGCTAGTAATTTAACTAAGTGCTGTTAAATCAACAATGTATAAAAATAACCTGTAATCTAACTGAAAAGGCAGTAACACGAAGGGTTGGCCCTTTGTCGTTACTCCTTTTTAAAATGTTATGTAAAGTTAAAATGTATGAACGTGAATAAAACTTTTTTTGCAATGTTCTTAAAAAGTCCGAATAAAAACCAGTTACAATACGTTTTAAACGATTGTGCGAAGCGTAAGGGTACTCACATTTTAACACCTACAGTCTTAGTGGAGTACGTAGGTGCGAGTGGTAACAATATTACTTACTCAACACAAACAAAATATTCGTACCATTCATTTTGAAAAACAAGCAAAAGGTATTAATCCTTTTGCTTGTTTTTTTTATTGTGTTTGATTGTTAAATGTAATGAGAAACTTATCCCAACGATCATCATTACAGAAAAAACAACCGTGAACGTTTCTTTATAATAGATGGATGTAACAGCCATGACAATCGAACTAATGATAAGGGCTACACGTAATAATAGATCTGTTTTTTCACTTGGATTAAAAAAATCTTGAAGAATAGCAAATAAATAAGCTAATCCGAAAAATATAATGTACTCATAAACCAACACAGGCTTCACAGAATCGGGAATTCCTAAATACAGTAATTGAAATACGACAAGAAGCAATGCTACATATTTTAAATATTTATAGGAGTTTTTTGACAAATTATCACCCTTTTTTATAATAGATTAACATTATTAAACAAGTGTTAGTTATTTGTATAGGAGTTGATTTTTGGTTTAAAATCGTCTATTAAAATCTTTTTTAGAAGATGAAATGTAAGTAAGCCTGTAGCCATTATAGAGCCGATTGGGCGAACATTTCCTTCACTCGTTATACTGCCAACTTGTCCCGTTGCAAATATGTCATTGCCGTATACTTGGCAAATTTGTTTATTTTCCATCTTATCACCTCGTTATGTAAATTTTAACATAAAAGTCATCTGGTTCGCTTAAAACTTCAAGGATATTAGTTTAAAAATAAATAGTTTAATGTTAAACTATTTTACGTTACTAATGAGAGTAAATGGAGGAATGAAAGATGGATCGAGTAAAAAATAAAGTCGCCTTAGTGACAGGGGGTGCGTCTGGAATTGGTTTATCAGCAGCTACACTATTAGCTAAGGAGGGCGCAAAAGTGGTCATTGCTGATTTCAATCTAGAGGGTGCTAAAGAAGCAGCTGATGCTCTAGTAAAAGAAGGGTTTGAGGCGTCAGCGATTTTCCTTGATGCTGGGGATGCTTCATCGATAGAAGGAGCGGTGAATTTTACTGTTGAACAATATGAAACTTTAACAGTCCTATTTAACAATGTCGGTCTAACCAATTTAAAGAAAGATTTAGATGTGGTGAATATTGATTTAGATGAATGGGACCGCTTAGTCAATGTGAACTTAAAATCAATCTTACTTGGC
This sequence comes from Lysinibacillus sp., assembly GCF_032093475.1. NCBI lineage: Bacteria > Bacillati > Bacillota > Bacilli > Caryophanales > Bacillaceae > Lysinibacillus > Lysinibacillus sp. The sequence goes on from NZ_DAMDAY010000119.1 coordinate 3,341, forward strand.
AGTCGTTTTGCGATTCCGTATATGCAAAAAGCGGGTGGGGGCTCAATTATTAATACCGCTTCCATGGCAGCATTCGCAAGTGATCAAATACGTACAGCCTATGGCGCTACAAAAGCAGGTGTAGTGAATATGACGAAAAACATTGCCACACAATATGGCAAAGATCATATTCGTTGTAATGCGGTTGCACCAGGTCTTATTTTAACACCAGCTGCCAAAAATAATATGCCAGAAGAAATGCTAGCGATCTATTCCAAATTTAATGCGCTCCCATATCATGGGGAGGCCGATGATATCGGTCATGCAGTTGTATTTTTAGCTTCGGATGAATCAAAGTTCATGACGGGCCAAACATTACAAATCGAAGGTGGGCATTATCTCGCTAATCCAACAATAGCCGATACAAATAACTGGTTAGCCACGTTATAAGCTAGCTAAAAGAGGTTGTCTCCTAATGGACAACCTCTTTTTCAACTACATTTGCGGAGCTTCCAATCCATACTGTGCCCATTCCTCTTTTGCTGGACCGTAAATGCCTGGAACCGTTAAACCAGCCTGGCGCATTAAAACGGTCATTTGTCCACGGTGATGGCTTTGGTGCTGTAACAAAAATAACAGCAGGGAGCCGTTGGGCATTTGCTGGCCGATAAATTCAATCTTTTCCTTCATTGTCTCATCAGTCCATTGTGTTTGGATCGCGTCTACGAAGGCTTGACTGGCTTGAAGATAGCGATCTGCAATTAATTGTGCAGAAGTTGGAACAGGAAAATCTTGCGCAGGTGCTTCAAATGATAAATTCGTATTCGAAGTAATTATCCGAATAGCAGCGACGGTATGCCATGCTATACGTCCTAACGTCCAATTATCAGCAGTAATGACTTGATTAAGTGATTCATCCGTAAGTTGATTGAGTAGTTTGTGTGTAGCAGCCGCTTCAAAAGACCATGATTGTAAAAAATCCTCTACTGTTTGAAACATTAAAATACCTCCCAAAATATAGTAGTCTCATTTCTATTTTGCTATGTGTCCAAAAGAAAAACAAGATAATATATTGCATAAAAAGGTAGTGCAATTGAAAGCATGATATACATCGTCCATTCACCGACGGTTAGTTTTCTTTGCCATCTCGTTAATTTAAGCTGTCGACGATAGATCATACTAGCCAATAAAATTGTTATTAAAGAAAGATCCTTTACATTACCTAAAAAGGTTATCACAGTATCAGCTCCTTTAGGCTGTTGCAATATATGTGATGAGTTAAGTGAACATACCGATCTGTGACAGTTTTCATTGAACAAAAAAGTGCGTCTCTATCTAACATAGAAACGCACTAACCATTTATTCATCTCGAATAACAATAAATACTCCACTAAAAATAAAGAGGGAGCCTAACCAGAAGGACAGCCCAATAGTTTCTCCTAATAACAACCAGCCTAAAAAAGTGCCGACTATGGGTTGAAAGAAGAAAAATAAGCCGCCGCTAGAAGCATTCATTAACTGAAGCCCTTTATTCCACAATAAAAATCCACCAGCTGTTGACACAATGCCCAGATAAAGCAAGCCCCCTGTAATCGTTGGCTGCAATACAGTTGTTAAATCTAACTCTTGTAACCTAGGAAGGACAAAAGGTGTTAATAGAATAACAGCAATCATCGATGAATAGGTTGTCACAACCATTTGAGAATACTCGCTCGGTACTTTTTTCACTAACACAGACATCAATGCCCAGGTTAAGGCAGCAATTAGTAAGTAGAGTCCACCTAATTGCTGCGTGACGTCGATTTGCCCATTGCCCACGATAATCCCGACACCAATCGTTGCGAGGACAATAGATATACATTTTTTGAGCGTTATACGTTCCTTCAACATCAAACGTGCAAAGACAACCATAAAAGCAGGAGTTGTCGCTGTAATAATCGCGCCCATCTGAGCAGTAGATAGCAAGGTACCCATTTCTTGCGTAACAATTGAAATGGTATTGCCAATGAGGCCCACAAGAAAAATGACTAGCCAATCTTTTTTAGCAATTTTCCACGATTGCTTCATCATGATGCCAATAATGCCTAGTGCCACCACCGCAATTAAATAACGAATCCAAACAAGCTCCAATGGTGGCACAACATCCACCACTACTTTAACTACTACATACATGGCGCCCCATATACTCGCTGCTAGCGATAAAAAGCTAGCGCCGATCACTTTATTTCTCATGTTTTTTCCTCCGTTTTCATAGATCCCTATGCCCTTAACGGAGAAAAAGCTCTTCTACCGTTAAGGAAGAAGAAGTCCTGGTACGTCCTGTTCAAATAATGGAGCAAACATCATATCAATTACACCATCCTATTTTTCATTTTTTACTTAGTATAATGGAATACGTCTTGTTTTCATAGTGTTCGGGAAAATGCACCTTTGTAACTTTATTAAAATAATGGCTTTGGAAATCCATTCAGGTGAGCAATAATTGAGATTTGTCCAACATGGTATGCCTCATGTGTGTAAACATGATGAAACAACCACTGAAATGTTGGGACTGAAGGTGGCGTCCAGCCATCAGAAAACCTTGGTACTTCTACTAATGCATTAAGTTCTGATTGGTCCAATGTATGGAGAATGTCATCCGTATAATTTCTAATTTGAATATAGCTATCTAGTAGTTCTTTAGGCGAGCAATCCTCATGAAGATGTAATATACAACTCTTCTTAAGGCCAATTTCATTTACCCAATAGTCCTCGCTACTTGCTATATGAGAAATAATCCAAGCTAGATTATTGGGATAGCCATCTGATGTCTTAAACCAAAATGCCTCATCAAGTTTAGTTAGGTAAGGTATTAACGTTTTTCTAAGATCATTCCGATATGGAAACAGCAAAAAAATCAATCCTTTCAAATATTGATAGTAGAATAAAAAAATCACCTACTAACAGGTGATTAATTACGACTGCCTTTAAGTTCTCTTCCAATGAATAGAACACCCATTCCATACACAATAGAAATAGCTAAAGGTACAAGAGTGAAAGCATGTTCTACAAAGAACCCACCAAAGATGAGAGCAGAAAAACAAGCTCCTAACGTAATGAATAAATAAGCTTTACTTTTATAAATCCATAAGTAAGGAAGAAAATGAGAGCCTGCAAGTAAACCAATGGTGAAAGGAAGGTAGTCAGGTATTTTCATATACACAAGAATAAAGACAGGTAGATAAAATGCTTGAGGAGCGGCAACGATCCCTCCTAAAGTACCTAAAGGGTTACCAGGAACGTTTAAATTAACACCAAGGATTTTACTAATGAAAAACCCAATAGGAAAAATCACACCTAAGCCAAATATCCAAATTAAACGAACCACTTCTATTGGAAAAACAAAAGACATAAGGGTGAAAAGTAAAAAGACAAAGGCACCAGCAAGCAAAATAGGAAATCCTTTTTTCGCTTCAACGATCATTTCATGTTGTAAATGTACAAGTGTTTTATTCATAAACGACCACCTTTCGTATCAATAAAATACCACTATAATATACCAGTATTACACTATTTTTACCATGGATGATTTATGAATGGAAATTTTGTGATTACTTTCTTGAAAGAAAATATGCACTGTTTATCCCTCTGATATGTAAAAATAAACTGCTAGGAGATAAATGCAGATATAAAAGACCGCAATTAATTTATACATTGATGAAGAATAGTATTTATCAAAACTAGAGGGAAGCAATACCACAATTGAGAGTATTACAATCAAGATATACAAAGGACTATATGTCAGTTGTGAAAGTAAAGTAGTTATAGGTTGTTCTGTTATATCAGTCATATTGCCTCCAAATAAAGAAACGAACTCCATTCATTTTAACAGTATTTTATTTAAGTGTTATTGGTAAATGTAGGGGATAGGATATAACTTTGTAAGAAAATTTTACTGAACAATAAGAGGAAAGAAACTATTTAGGGTCACCTTGGATAGTGGTGACCCTAAGTAACATTTGAGGAGGCAGTGACATTCAACCACCACCACAACCAAAAAAGTACGTTCGATACACTTTGTATAATAATGAAAAAGGGACAAAATAAATGACTTACAAATTTCCTTTAATATCGTTTTCTTTTGTTTCAAAGCATAGATTGACTGTTCTGCCAGTTGAACGTGTTCTATGCTGGGTGAAAGCTGGCACTTTAAATATTTCACCTGGAAGTAGAGAAATAGTTTCGCTATTTTTTAAATCAATAAATAACTCTCCCTCAAGAACCATAAATAATTCATCTGTGTCATGTTCATGCCAATGATATTCTCCATCTATAACGGCTATTCTTACCACATGATCATTTACTTCAGAGACTATAAAATTTGTATACTCTGAGATATCAGAAACTGTTTGTAGTAGATTTATTTTTCCAGGCATTGGGTGCATAAATTAGCTCCTATCAATAATAGTTATTATTGGAATTTTACAAGATCAATATTAAAAGCACAATAATATCCTAACATTTTTCTTATAGAGGCATGTTATGGGCCATGATTTGTGATTTCGCTAGATTTGTAATGGTGGGGGTACAAATGCTGGCAGCGGTTACGCAGAATTATAGGGCATATATAAGGGTAGTTACTGGAAAGAATATTTTTTAGTCCATTCCAATCAGCCTCTGTTTTTTAACTTTTTTTCCGTTTCCATACCCAAACTGAAAACAGAGAAAACCATACAAAAGAAAAATAATATTTGTGCGAATTTGTCTGCAGTCCAATACCCTAAAAAATGCATGAAAACAAGGATGACAAATAAAATTGTTGAAACAATATGCGTATAGAAACGTACATTACTAGACATATCTTACCTCCAATTTATGTAAATTATTTGCATTTCAAGGTTAACATAAATTGATCTATTTCAATAGCCCTTTACCATTATTGAATGCTTCATGAACTTCTTTAAGGTAATATTTATAATTATTTTTATATTTTTTGCAACCTTTTTTTGCCTTTAAACGAGGATAGGTTGAAAGGTGGGAAGAGATGGAACTTGAAACAATATATATCACCTATATGAATGATATATATCGCTATTTATATTCACTTACCAAAAATCATAATGCAGCTGAGGATTTGCTTCAGGACACATTTACAAAAGCACATATCACTCTTCTTGGACAAGAAATTCAAGACATTAAACCTTGGCTTTTTAAAGTTGCTTATTATACATATATCGATCGTACTCGAAAAGAAAAGCGATATATTACTTCTGACAATGTCGATCAAATTCATTCAAATACACCGGAACAAATCATTGTTGAACAAGATGCTTATCAAAAATTATTAAAGCTACTAGAACAAATTAAACCAATCGAGAAACAAGTTATCTTGTTATGTGATGTGCATGACTGTACGAATGAGCAAGCTGCAAACATTTTACATTTAAATTTGAATACAGTGAAAAGTCATCTAGCGCGAGGACGTAAAAAAATGCGTGCACTGATTATGAAGGAGGAATAGAGTTGGATTCTTATAAACAATTATTACAACAAGCAAAAGATAGTAATGATAGAGATGCACCTTCTACAACTAGTATAAAAAAAGCCATTGCATCATCGAAGTGGAAACTAATTTTAACCACGCTGACAATTGCCCTGTTAATTGTTCCTACTTGTTATATGCTAACGTTTCTGTATTATGCTTTTGGTACGAAATCGACAACATTAATGGATGTAACAAGCCAAACACTTTATGTAACAGAACCAAATACAACATTAGAAGAACTGGAATTCGATATGGATTTTTCACTTTTTTCGATGGGCTTATCATTTGAGCAATACAAGCAAATAGGTGATGAGGTTTATCCTATTAAACATTATGATACTCGCTTTATGCTGAATGATTTAGTAGAAAAGAAAATATCTTCTAAACTGGAAAAAACATATCCTAAATACCCAACGGAAACGAATCAGTGGCTAGTTCATCCTCAAAATCGAGCAGAGTTTAATTCAACGGAGGAACGACAAAAATTAAAAGGATTACCAAACGAGACCGTTGTGGAAGCATATATTTCTTTAAACGATTTATATACGGTGGATGAAGTGATAAAGCAAATGCCGAAAGTAGACGTTACATGGGCAGCAATTTATACCGGTGTAGAAGACACTATGCTTAGTGCTAAGGGGAATGTTGTATCGCCAATTGGCTATCCAGTACAACCAGATCAGACAAATTGGTCGCCATTTAAAGGTTCTCCTTCTCATGAAAAAACTTTTTTATCCATCTTACGCTTTCTAGCTAACTATGAAGAGACTGCAACGGCTGTTTCTCCACATAAAAATCTTGAACTTAAAGAACGAATCCATTATTTAGAACAACACGACATGAAAACGTATGCTGTTGTCATTACAGGTCCTAAAGCTGAAATCGAACAGTTACAAAATAATACAATGATTAAACATGTAAAACTTGGGGAGGTTAAATTATGGAATTGGGTGCATTAACAAAACAGTCCATTTTTAATGTCTTTGGCTGGGCTAGTGTTAGCTTTGGCTTGTGGACACTTATTATGATAAATAGTTGGATTATCATAGGTTATCATACGCCATTTGCTAGTCAAAATTTTATTATCTTAACATTTATTTTTGGTATTCTTGCTGTCCTATCAAAATCTAGCCGTTCACTTGGGAAGTGGGGTATCTTTCTCGGCTGCTATCTTGTCGTATTTATGACTGTCATATTTATGGTTGGATGGGCGATTACACCTTTTCCTTAAAGAGAGGAATTCTTTTTAATGAAGCCCAGGTACTCAATTATTTGAGCCTGGGCATTTTTCTGTCGTTTAATGAACTTAGTAGGCCATTGTGTCACAGTAAGATGGCTATTTTTTCATTTTACGTATATATACAAGTTGTCCGATATGGTATGCATTATGAGTCGCCGCATTCGAAATGATTGCCCACCATTCTGCCTTTACAGGATAGCCATTTACAATAGATAAAAGCTGCTCTTCCTCAATGAGCTCTTGCCATTGGAGTAGTATTTGTAACAGCTTTTCTTTTAATTCAGAGAAGGTCTTCTCATCTCTAATGGTAAAAGTGTCATCGTTATTCGTCTTTGCACTGGCATTAACTTGATTTTCCTTATACCGTAATTGCCATGTTTCATTCCAATAAATTAGATGTTGGACAATTTCTGCAATACTATGGCTGTACTCATCAGGTTTCCAAAATGCTTCTTGTTCAGTTAGTCCGTCAACAGCTTCATCGAATGAGATATACCAACTACGATCATTCGCATTAGCTAGTAGCTGATCTAACAATATCGTCTTCGCATTCATCATTCACTTTTCATCTCCTTTATTTTTAATATATCATTCTTCTAAAGCAGAGGAAATAAGTACTAAATTCATAGGGCTCTTATTATTTGATTGTAAAGTAATCATTCCTTCTATAAAGTTAAGGAATAAGCAATAGTACTAGTAAAGGAGAAAATGGATTTGTTATATTATGTTATTGATGCTTTTACAGATATACAGTTTGGTGGGAATCCTGCAGGTGTAGTAATTTATGAAGATTTAAACGAAGTGTTTATGCAGAAATTTGCTGCAGAAGTTCGTTTTTCAGAAACAGCATTTATTAAGAAAATAGATAATAAAAATTTTGATATCAAATTTTTTACACCGACAGCACAGGTTGACCTTTGTGGACATGCTACGATTGCATCCTTCAAAGCCCTATTGGACAGCCAACTGATTGAAGATAATCATACCTATTTTATGAAAACAAGGGCAGGTACCCTTTCGGTAGAAGTAAATCAATCCTTTATTAGGATGGAGCAAGCGGAACCTAAGCTAGGAAAAATATTTAATGATTATCATTCTTTATCGAACCTTTTCAATATCGATACAAATGAAATAGGAGATAAAACTTTTAATTTAGTACCTCAAGCTGCGAGCACAGGTCTTTGGGATATGATGCTGCCAATAAAAACAAAGGAAGCCCTGTATGCTTTAAATCCTGATTTTAAAGGACTTGCTGACTATGCAAAAATAAATAATATAGGTGGATTTCATGCCTTTACGCTAGACACAGAAGAAGGAATTGGAGAGAGTCGAAACTTTTGTCCACTCTATGGAATTGATGAGGAAGCTGCCACAGGTACTTCAAATGGGGCATTAACCTATTATCTTTTCAAGAACCATGTTTTAAATGATTTTAACAAAGAGTACACATTCCTGCAGGGATATAGTATGGGAAGACCTTCTACTATTATGACAAAATTAGTTAATGAAAATAATCCTAGAGTTATAGTCGGTGGGAATGCCGTTATTTTGACAAAAGGGAATCTTTACTAATCACCAAAAAAAGATGAATCAACAAAGCTACTTTATCTAGGAAACGTAGAAAGGGTCACTGGTTAAAGTGACCCAAAGTTAAATTAGAAAAGTATAAAAAGGTAGCCCCTACGATTGCTTTTCATCCAACCCCTCGTTTAGAGATTGTGCCACAGCCACAAACCTTTTTATCCCTTCACTTAATTGTTGTTCATTTACATAAGAATAGCTTAAACGTATCCAGGATGATTGTTGTTTTAATGGATCGCAAACTTGACCTGGCACAAAGGATATCGATTGTTCGATACTTTTTGTTAATAATAATTCAATTGGAAGATGATCTGGGAGCTGCACCCATAAATTAAGACCACCTTTTGGACTGACCCATTGCCAATCTGTTGTTGCTAGCTCTTTTTCCATGATTTCCTTTCGAATCTGTAGGGCAATTCGAATTTTCTGCAAGTGCTGCTGCATTCTTAGTGATGTAAAGTAATGAAGAAAAACTTTTTGATTGAGAAGTGGTGAGCCATTATCAGCTAGTGATTTGACTGTTAGTAGTGCATTCAGTAAGGATGATGGACAAATAACAGCTGCAATTCTCAAGCCAGGTGAAATATATTTACAAAAGCTACGGATATAAATGACGGTCCCACCAGTATCATATGTGTAAATCGGTGGTGGTGGGGTATGATCAAAATAGATGTCGTGATAGGCATCGTCCTCAATGATTAGAAATCGGTATTGTTCAGCTAATTCAACGAGTTTTTTACGCTGTTCAATGGGAACAGTATAACCAGTTGGATTATGGAATGTCGGGTTGAGATAAAAAAGGAGCGGTTTATATTGTTTAATATAGGTTTCAACCTGCTCTAAATCATACCCGTCTGGATGGATATCAACCGTCACAATGTGTGCGCCTTGTGCTCTAAAACTATCAATCGCTGCACTATAGCTTGGACGTTCAAATAAAACGACGTCGCCTGGTTGAATAAACGCTTGAGCGATTAAGTGAATGGCTTGCTGTGAGCCAGAGGTGATTAACAGATTACTTGCATGGATGTGAGTTTTATATTGATTGATAAAATATTGAGCGAGTGTTTCACGTAACTCCAAATCACCTTGCACCGTAGAGTAGGTTGCAAGTACTTTTGGATAAAGGTCAAACACTTTTTTTACATATTCTGAAAAATAATGATTCGGCAAAAGATTGGGATCAATTAACGCCTGAGAAAACTGATAGGAAACGGGTGTTTGATGGATTTCAGATAAATGATTTTTTTGTACATAGGCAGAAACAATTGGATTATCCAGGTTTAGGGACTCAAGATTTTTCTCCCCATTTGATTGGACAAAATAGCCTGCCTTATCTTTTACATAAACTTTGTCATGCTGTTTCAGTAATTGATATGCCTTTAAGACGGTTAATCGATGCACATTCATTTCACATGCTAATTGCCGTACGGAGGGAATCTTTTCGTGTTCTTTCCATTCGTTACGTTCTATTCTGTGAAGGACATAATCGTATACTTTCTTAAAAAGATAGTCTTCATTTCGAATTGCTTTCCTCACATCGATTCCTCCTTTTCAAAACGATTGTACCACGCCCCACTCGAATCTGTTCTATCTTATTCAATCTGTTCTATCCTCTGTCTTTTATGATAGAAAAAGAGGAGGAGTTTTATATGGTTATGATTAATTATTTTTTTATGTGTTTGATTTTTGGAACAACATTTTTAGCGATTAAAATTGGTGTTGATGCAGGCGTGCCTCCATTTTTATCAGCTGGACTTCGTTTTTTCTTTGCTGGTTTGCTACTATTTAGTTTTATGAAGTGGAGAAAAAAAACGGCAATAGGGTTATTATTTCGGAAAGAAGTGTTTTTTACAGGACTAGGTTTAACTTTTGGGACGTTCGCCACATTGTACTGGGCAGAACAGTATGTGACATCAGGGATTGCAGCGGTCTTATCTGCTACTGGGCCAATGATGATTATCATTATTCAGACTTTCCTATTAAAGCAAAAAGGAAATCGGCTATCCTTCATTGGTTGTATCGTCGGAGTCCTTGGTGTCATACTCTTAATCTTACCTAGTTTTTCAATTGAGATTAGTCAATTCTGGATGATAGGT
>NZ_DAMDAY010000120.1:0-13737 GCF_032093475.1 Lysinibacillus sp.
AAGCGGCTCATCGGACGCCCCCTGGAAAGGACGCTGGCGGAACGGAAATCAACCCCTCGCTTGCTTTTCTCAAAAGGACTTTTAAATAACAAAAAATCCGCCTAGCCCCAAAAAAGGCGAAGCGGATTTAGATTAGAAAACGATGTATTTCAAATATTGTTTCCACGTTAAATCTTTAAAGTGGTTCCATTGTATTTTTTCAACGGGTAATGTGCGGAAGGTATAGGCTTCAATATTACGCTTCTCATTAGTGAGCATTGGCGTTCCTTCATCTACATAGTCCATAAAAATAGCTGACTTAGCAGTATTAAATTGTACATTGATATCGATCAGCTGAATTTTGCCATCCTGATTGATAATATACAGCTTTTTATTGCCCTTTTTAGTCGTTGCTAACCACGATTTATCGACCTTATAGGAATCGAACGCTTCATTGACAATAATAGAAGCTTTACCCGTTGTTGAAAATGGGATGTCCTCTAAAGGAGCGTCTTGTTGTAGTTTGACTTCATAATTTGTTGGTTGTGGCAATGCTGCTGTTTTGGCTAGTTCATTTGCCCAAAATGTTTGATCATCTGTCGCAATCATTTGTTTATCTAATACGACGCCAGATAATGCATCATCTTTAACATGCTTTACCTTAAAATCAACAGTTTGTCCTTCTTCAACCTTTTGCCATTCACTTTCGGATAAATAAGCATACATGGCTTTTTCATTTGAATAGATTTCAAACGTCAGTGCACCAGCATCTTCTTTAATCGCTGACACAACACCATCGATTGGACTGACAATACCTTGACGGGACTGTATTTGTGTAATCTGTGCCTCAATTAGCGCAATTTGACGATTGGTTTCAGCAATATGTCGATTTAACAGGGCAACGGCTGTTGATGGTGAATTTTGCTGAGCAAGCTCTAATTTTAGCGTAACAGAAAGCTTATCATTCATTTGATCTGTATTAATCGAGCTTTTTGGATCGGAGCCATCGCCGTATTCATCCTCAATTTGATCAAGTGCATCCTGTAAATCGCTTAATTCAGTTTCATAGGCTGTACGTTCCGATTCAAGCTTTGTTAGCTCCTCGTCCACTTCATCCGTTTGATAGGTAGCAAGTAAATCATTCATCATGACTTTCTGGCCGCGCTTTACATTTACTGCTGATAAGCTTGTTGCATCAGCGGTAATAGAATATATTTCAGCAGGTGCTACAATCGTTTCCTTGTTAACACGTTCTTTATTTGTTCCGATGTGAGCCTTTTGAAACTCGTCGATAAAGTAGGATCGTGTCACGCTGCTATCATCCTTGAAGACGAAATAGGCATTGATGCCGATTACTAGCATCGCTAACACAATGGTCAAACTTGTCCATGGTCTTGCTTTAATCCATGCCATCATCCTAACCCCCTAGCAATCCATTCTTTAATTGGTAGAACACTTATCATGCCAACAAATAGAGCCATAAATAGCTGTATACCAATCAATTTGACTACTAACATCTTTCTGCTAGCTTCTTCCTCCCATTTGGACAGGAATAAATACTGCACAATAATGATTAAAACGGTTGTTACCGTCAATTGGTTAACAGTGAATAACACGAAATCTGTTTCAATCAGTTGTAAGGCAGCGGGAGCTAAAGAAAAGAACGAAAACATCGTTGTATAGCCTACTGCGTAGAAAACTGCAAAGAGAATTGCTTTTTCAATAAGTAGAAAGACTACAACGTAGAGCTGGACTCTTTTTATCCAAGTATAAGGAATGTCCGTTAATAAATGTAATAGATAAGTAACCCCATAATAATGGAAGCAAAAATAGATGGTCGCCCACAAAATGGCACCGAGCATTGACAGTATACGTGCTACAAAGTATTCATTTTGTAAATCCGAAGCGAATAAGGTCGTTAAATTTTCTGTCCCCATTCCCCAATATTCACGAGCAGCGAATAGCGCGATGAATAGGATAAACACCGTTAATGCGCGTTTTTTATATCCAGTGACTTCGCCTTCCTCTACGACGTTTGTAAAGTATGTAGGATTTTTTAAGCTATGCCAGAACTTATAGTGGTAAAACATAAACAGCGTCCTTTCTTCCAAATTAGGCTATCAAAGTTGTAGTATACACCTTGTAAAGACATTATGACATATGAAAATAGCTGTTTTTTTTCATGAATTTCATTGAAAAAAGCATATTTCGTCAGTGTATGTCGCTTGATGCAAAACACCACATCCATTATGTCTCGGCATACTATGTCCAGATTTTTTCGAGCTTGTCGAAAAGTACCTTTCCAAAATCAGTGACATCTCCCGAAGACTTTTTCTTAATTCAGTAAATGGTCAAATCTTTTCCTGAATCTACATAATTCTATTGTATAGTATAATTGAAATAACTTCCTGTTTTTCTAGCTAGTAATTTAGAAAAACTTCTTTTAATGCTCAAAATTTTGTAAATGTAGTAGAATGGCTTGAAAACATTTGATTTACACCGATACTAAAGTCATGATTTCTAAATGGAAATGAGCACAATCATTTTTACTATACATAAACGATGAAAGGGTGGTTCGGTTGAATCGAAAATTGACAGCAGGTGTCTTAACAAGTCTATTATTAGCACCTACAGCTATAGCAAACGCACAAGAAAATGATGCCCAATCTCACGTTACAACGCAATCAGAGCAGGTTGCCTATACGAATGAGGTAGCGGCTGCAACGACAAGAGAACAGCTTATTGCACAATTTGGTAAGCTATCGGAGAATTCGACAGAGGATGAAATGGTAATAGCAGCAGGAGATATAAAAGTAGTACAGAATTCGAATGAATCAGTTTTTAACGCCGAGGAGAAGGCATTTATTCAAGCAAAATATGATTATATAGTGGAGCAACGTCAATTATTAGCTAAACTTAAGACCATTGGAAGTCGAATAAGTACTATTTCATATTCCAGTAAGACATTTTTGGTGGATGTCGCAAATGCAAAGAATGAATACGACAAATTTTTAGGTAATGATTCAACAGACAAATCGTATTTATATGTGCAGGATCAATATAAAAAAGCAGTAGATGCAGCACTTCTAAATAGTGCTAGTGGTATTGCCACAACAATTCGTGGCACCTCCTTGCAATATGGATACAAAGACGACGCACGTAATGCCTATTTTAAAAGCAAGGGAATGGATGTTGACAAGCTAAACAAGTTGATAGCAGACGCAACGACGGCAGAAGTAGTAGCTAAAGAATTAGTTCAATTGGTTGATTTATTGGAGAAGTCTCCGGATTATTCAACTATTTTACCTGGAATGAATAGTTTTACGACAAATTATAATGGGCTAACAGCAGATCAAAAGAAAGTGGTTGAAGCGTATAATCCAAATGATAATACGGTCACACCTTTTAAAAAGTATAAGGATGCGTTGACAGGTTTGTCGGCTGTTGAAAAAGTGACTTCCAGCATTGCGCAGTTAAAAGCTAAGCAACCAATTGATTTCTCTTCAGCCTCAAGTTTTATTAATGCGGTGGCGGCTATAGAGAAATCCTACAACAGTCTTGATGCAGCCTCAAAACAAATAGTGAAAACAGAATACGATAGTATTACACAGTATCTTAAAGCGGCGGATATCTCCAAACGCATTTCAGCACTGCGTGTATCTAAAGAAGAGGCATATCGTACGGCAGTTACTGACCTAAAAAATGAATACGATCAATTAAAGGATGTTCAGGGGTATGTAAAAAACATAGCGGACTTGCAGGTGGCGCTTGCAAATGTTGCTTATGCAGTAGATATTGAAAAGAAAATTAAAGACATTGCTACTGTAACAGACAAGGAAAAGGTAACTGCCATTAAAGCGGCACGTGAAGCCTACAATAACCCTACAGGACCGAATATCAAAGCATCCGATGTCAAAAAAATCGTCAATAATTTAGCAGAGCTAACAATGTGGGAGAAAAACTTAAGTGCGGCATTAAAGGTAGATAAGTTAATCGATAATTTAGATCCAGCTGCAAAAACATTTGAAAGTAAAACGCTCGCTGCTTGGACTGCCTATAACAAGTTGAATGACAATGATAAAACATTAGTGCTGGGAGCTCCAAAGCTAACGCTGTTTCAAAAATACGCAGAAGCATCGAAAACAATTAGTACATTAAAGCCTACAGCTGACTATGGCACACAGCTTAGCAAGTTGAAAGAGACAGTGGAGCAATTAGATACGACATTGCAAGGATATGAAACAGCTCTTACTAATTTGAAAACACAGCTGCTAAACAAAGTAGAGGCTTTGGTTAAAGAGGAAGAAGCGGTACAGGCCGTTATAAAGGAAATTGGTCTGCTAGATAAAAATATAGCGATTGAAAAAATATTGACTGCACGAGCAAATTATGATGCGTTATCAGCAACAGCGAAAAAACGCGTGACAAATATTAAAGTGTTAACAGATTTAGAAAAATCCTATAAATCGGTTGTGAATGTCATTTCACAATTTGAAAAACTGGATCCTTCCTCTAAAAGCTATATTTCTAAAGCGAAATCAGCTTTTACTGCTTATGCGAAGCTAGATGAGTCCAATAAAACGTTTGTCCAAAATTATAAAGATTTAAAAGATGTGATACCTGTGATTGATGTAATGGTTCAAATCAGTACATTAAGTCCATCTAAAAAAACATATAAAGATGATGTGGCAAAAGCTGATGAAGCGTTTAATAAATTGGGTGAAGCTCTTAAAGCAAAGGTAGTAAATAGCGAGGACCTTACAAAAGCACAGGGCTATATTGCGCTAGCAAAGACATTTGATGACCGTGTCACAGCATTGTCGAATGAGGGTCCTGATACATTTGTGAAAAAGGTAGCCGAACTAGCAGCTGAATATAAAGCGATGGATAAAAATGCGCAGAAGCTTGTGGAGCAGGCCAAAACGTTAAGTGCGTATGAAAAAACCAATAAGGATGTCGTCAAGGTTATTCAAATGATTGATGCCTTAAATCCAACAAATAAGGATTATACAAAAAAGGTGCTAGCTGCACGTAAAGCCTATAATGCGCTAGATCAAGTTTCCCAAAAACGTGTCACAAACTATGCCAGCCTCACTGCTGTTGAGGATGTTGCTTCGTTAATTGGTTTAATTTCTTCATTAAAACCAACGAGTAAAACATTCTATCAGGATATGAAAACGGCTCGAGAAATTTATGATGCATTGCCTAAAGAAAAGCAGGAGGCAATTGTGAATTATGATGCACTAGTGGCAGCTGAAAATGAGCAGGGCTTAGCGCAAGGCGTTATTGAGCTTATTAATTTAACTGAGGAGCAGGATGCGGATTATTTAACGAAGCTAATGAATGCGCGTGTAGCCTATGATAAGCTGTCCTCTAACCAAAAGAAATTAGTGACGAATATTAAAGATTTAACAACACGCGAGAAAGCAGTTAAACCGATTTTAAGTGTGATGGTGCAAATTAATGAATTAGATCCTGAATCGAAAAGCTTTGCAAGTAAGGTAAACTCTGCACGCAAAGCGTATGATAAATTATCAAAGGATCAAAAGAAATACATTGATAATATTGATGTCCTTTTAAAATATGAGCCTGTTTCCAATGTCATGGAATTGATTAGCAAGCTAAAAGCTTCAAGTAATACATTCCTTCAGGATACATCACGAGCGCGTTCACTTTATGATGCATTGCCTGCCGATATGAAGCAATATGTAACAAACTACTACTTATTGCAAGCGGCAGAAACGAGCATTTTAGGTGCTGGTAATGTGATGCAAATGATTGAAGACTTACCATCTGTTGAGCCAAAGCAATATGTGAAACGTGTACAGGAAATTCGTGCTGCCTTTAATGCTTTACCAAAGGATCAGCAACGAGCTGTACAAAATTACAGAGTGTTACAGGATCAAGAGAAGCTAATTAAGCCTGTCATTAGTGTGGTGGAGGATATTGACAGACTCCTAACAGCTAAGGATATGAATAGTCAATATCAAAAGATTTTAAAAGCCTACGACAAACTCAATGCTGATCAACGACGCTATGTTTATAACGACCAGCTATTGCTTTCATTAGACAACGTTATCAAGGTTTATAATAATATTGCTAAATTGAATCCAAAGGACAAGTATTATTTCGGTATGGTTGAAGCGGTGCGTAAAGAGTATGACAGCTTGAATACTACGGATAAACAGCGCATCTCCAATTATGCTATCCTTTTAGAGGCAGAGAAAAGTATGGCTGATGTCAAGAAGGTTGTAGAGTTAATAGCGGGACTTACACCAAGCTCACCTACGTATATAGAAGATGTGGCAAATGCTGTAGCTGCTTATAAAGCGCTGGATTCTAAAATGAGAGGACAAGTCATTAATGAGGATGTCTTAAAGCAGGCAGAAAAAGATGTGGCTTCTGTTCTTAAAGTGGTTCAAGCTATTGGCAGTATTGATCCAGATAGCTCATCATTTGAGAAAAAAGTATTAGCTGCACAAAAGGATTACAGTGCATTGTCGATTGAGCAACAGGGGTTAGTGTATAACTACCGCATTCTTGAAGAATATCTTAAAATGATTGAATAGTTTTTAATAAAAAGGAGTTTTCCCAATGCATATTACGGGAAAACTCCTTTTATAATGAGAAAATGATGACTCCATTGATTATTTTCCAAAAAAGTGAAACTATATCATTTGAAATTCGTATCTTATAGTATATGGTGAACTTTTTTTACTGTCCCCATTTTATTTCCCATCGTGAGGAGGTAGCTCTGTTGAAAAAAATACTTTATATAGTAGTACTTTCAATTGCTGCAACCGTAGGAAGTTTAACTAATTTTAGTCAAGTAGAAGCGGCATCCGCAAAAGCTGTGGATGTGACAAATTCATACTGGGCAAATGCTTCGATTCAACATATGCTCACTAAACAATATATGACTACATACAGTGATAACACATTCAAGCCTGAGCAAGCTATTACGAGGGCCGAGGCTGCTGCTGCCATTGCACGCTCTCTTCAGACAAACGTAGATATTGCGAATTCAGCAAATTTTAAGGACGTTCCTGCAACGCATCCGTATTACAAAGAAATTTGCCAGCTTGTACAGCTAGGTATCATTCAAAAAAGCGATGCCTTTCATCCAGAGGAGCCATTACAGCGTATGCAGGTAGCCAAAATGCTGGCATTGGCCTATCAGTTTAAAGTAGACAGCAATAATAACAGCCAATTTGCAGATATTTCTCGCACACATTGGGCAAAAGATTATATCGAATCTTTAGCAGATATAGGTATTATTGGCGGGGTGGATGCTAAACATTTTGCACCAGACCGAATGGTTACACGGGCACAG
The DNA here is from genome assembly GCF_032093475.1 of Lysinibacillus sp. Classification (NCBI taxonomy): domain Bacteria; kingdom Bacillati; phylum Bacillota; class Bacilli; order Caryophanales; family Bacillaceae; genus Lysinibacillus; species Lysinibacillus sp. Next base: position 7,313 of record NZ_DAMDAY010000120.1, read on the forward strand.
TTTGCTGTTTTTGTTGAGAGAAGCATTGCATTTCAACAAAAAGTAAAAAAGCTTGAAGTAGCCTATGATTATTTGGCAAAGGATTATATCCCAACTATCAACCTTTCTACTGAATGGTCGAAAAAGGTCATTGAACTAATTAATGTTGAAAGACAGAAAAACAAGCTGGAACCTGTTATCTATGATCCAGAGCTGACACAAATTGCGATTATTAAAGCGCAAGATATGGTGAATCGTCATTATTTTGAACATGTATCGCCATTTTATGGGGCACCTTGGGATTTAGCGACATTATTTGATTATGATTATACGAGCTTTGGAGAGAATATTGCGAGAAATATTAAAGCTCCTGAAATTGCTGTAAAGGCATGGATGGCTTCACCTAGCCATCGAGATAATATTTTAAAAGAACACTATACGAATACAGGTGTTGCAATAGCACAGGATAGCAAAGGAAATTACTATTGGGTGCAAATGTTCTCTAGTCAATAAGTTGTTATGTAACAATCAGTCTCTAATATTACAGGAATGTTACGAAAGCTCCAAATTATGATAAAAAAATTCCCTTTTTAGCGCTGGAAATACCTCCAAACGTTGGTATTACAGCGTTTTTTTGCTGTCTAAAACCGTTACACAATTGAAAAATAACTATTGCTTCTTTTGTGATAGTCTATGTATAGGCAAAAAAGTTTTGAGAGGGGTATAACAAAAGTATGAATAAGAAATGGTTATTACCGATTTTTGCATCTTTCATGTTATTTTCAACTACTAATATAAATACTGCTGAAGCAGCGACTAAAGCAGATGTTACAGATACAGCTTCTAAATATTTAGGTGTTCCATATAAATACGGAGGTACAACGACTAGCGGTTTTGATTGCTCTGGCTTTACTTCTAAAGTATTTTCAGACTTAGGTATTCAACTAAACCGTACGTCAGGCTCACAGTATCAACAAGGTACTGCAGTAGCAAAGAGCGATCTTCAAGTGGGCGATTTAGTATTTTTCAATACAAGTGGCAGTGGTATTTCACATGTGGGTATATACATAGGTGATGGTAAAATGATCCACTCTCAAACTGGCCAAGGTGTAAGCTATTCAAATGTTGATGACCCGTACTATTGGGGTTCTCGTTATGTAGGGGCTAAACGTGTTGCTACATTTGATGCAGCTGAAGTAAAACAAGCAGCCATTGACTTTTCAGTCTATGCTTCTCGTGCTGAGGTAGCTGTACAAATTGCAAAAGCTTTGAGCTTAGATACATCCAATACAACTACTAGTTTCGTAGATGTTAAACCAACAAGTGCCAATGCAGGTGCTATCGCAGCAGTAGAGAAATTAGGAATCTTTGAGGGCGATGCTAACGGTAAATTCAACCCGGCTTCACCTATTACTCGTGCGCAAATTGCAAAAGTATTAGTTTTAGCATTTGGCCTTGAAAATCAAGGTGACACAGTAGCATTTAGTGATGTACCACAAGATAGCTGGGCTAGTAGCTATGTTTCTATTCTTGCATCAAATGGTATTACAAATGGTGATGGAGATGGAAGCTTCGGATCTGACGAGCTATTAAAAATCAATCAACTAAAAGTATTTATTGATAGAATTCAACAACGATAATTTTCTGTAATTTACAGTAAATTATGTTATAGATTGCAAGAAATGATCTTTTGAATAACGTATAATGGAAGAAGGGTTTGCAATCGCAGACTCTTCTATTTTTATGATAATTTTGTAGGAAAGGGGTTGCTTGGAAAAAATTAATTTTAACAGTTCTATTGTATGATGCGTAATTTAGCTAATTTTGTTAAAATGGACACGTTAAGAGAACAAGAAGGGAGGAAATAAGACATTGAACATCAAAAAACTTAGTCTTATCTTGTGCGTCTTATTCATTTCGGCTTCTATGTTAACGATACATAGTGCAAGTGTCAGTGCAGCTACTAATTCAAATATTACATTTGAAGATGTCACTAAAAATCACCCAGCCTATGAAGAAATCAATTATTTAGTAAATTTGGGTGTGATTCAAGGCTACTTTGTAAATGGTAAAAGAGTCTTTGGCCCAAATAATAGTGTAACAAGAGGACAAGCAGCTAAAATGGTAGTTGTTGCTTCAGGTAACAAACCATTAGTCGTGAATAAATCAAGCTTTTCAGATGTTACAGTCGGCACAGAAATGTCAGGTTACATAGAACGTGCTGTACAATTAGGATTATTCGACAAAAATATCAAAGGTCAATTCCTACCGAACAAGCCTCTAACTCGTGGTGAAATGAGTTATGTATTAACAAAGGCATTTAATTTAGATACTAGTGAATATGAGGGAATTGACTCACCATTTACGGATGTTGGAATCACACATGAATATGTGAAATATATTAATACTATTTATTATAATGGTATTACAAATGGGACAGGTAAAACGTATTTACCAAGCAGCACAGTAACACGTTCACAATTTTCACTATTCGTTGCACGTGCAAACAATGAAAAATATCGTTTAGAATTGCCCGTGAAAGGCTCGTCTGTGCCTGATACATCTCAAGTGATTGGCTTAGTAAAGGTGACAACAGATGGCTTAAATATCCGTAAAACAATGGATTCTAGTTCTAACGCTAACATTGTAGGTAAAGTGAATACAGGCGGTAAATTATCAGTCTATGCAGTAGAAGGCAATTGGTTAAAAGTAACCTATAAAGGTGCCTACGCTTATGTCTTTAAACAATATGCACAATTTTTAGATGCAGATGGCAATGAATTAGGTTCAGTAGAGAAAGAAGTAACACCTAAATTTAATATCAATTTATATGTGAAACCAACTTCTTCATCTAAAGCCATTTTAACGATCAAAAATAAAGAAAAATTACCAGTTTATAAGCAAGTCGGTGGTTATTACTTAACACAAGTTAATGGTTTACCAGGTTATGTCGTTGCAGCAAGCACAGAAGATGCTGTTGTTGAAGAAAAGCCTGACCCAACACCACCACCAACTACACCTCCAGCTTCAGGAGAAGTACTAGGAAGAGTAACAGTTGATAACCTCAATGTACGTAGTCAAAGTAATTCAACTTCAGCAGTGTTATTTAAATTAAACAAAGGAAAGTATGTCCAAGTTCACAGCATTAATGGTTATTGGGCAGAAATCACATATGATGGTCAAACAGGATATGTTCATAAATCCTATATCAAACTGTTAAATCAAAATAATAAGCCTTTACAAAACCGTATTATCATTCTAGACCCAGGTCACGGTGGTAAAGATCCAGGGACTGTAAAAGGTTCTGCTGCTGAAAAGAACATTACATTAAAAGTTAGTACACAAGTGAAGCAATTACTAGAGAATGCTGGTGCAAAAGTTTATATGACACGTACTGGTGATACGTATCCATCATTACAAGATCGTGTAGACTTCACTCAAGCAAACTATGGTGAGATTTTCGTTAGTGTCCATGTCAACTCTGCTGCCAATGCGTCAGCACAGGGTACTGAAACATATTATGCAATATCTACTGGAGATATGTATCAGGAGGACATTGATTTAGCTACATTTGTTAACAACCAAATTGTTAACAATTTAAACATGAAAAACCGTGGTGTGAAGCAAGAGCAATACTACGTAATTCGTAATATGGTCATTCCATCTATTTTAGTAGAACTTGGGTTCTTAACGAATACTGAGGATAACAATAAAATGACAAATGACCAATACGTTAAACTATTTGCAGAATCTATTTACAACGGTATTTTGCAATATTATAAAAAACAATAAGTTTTAAGGAACGATTCCAAAGGTGTACAAGCTTTTGGGATCGTTTTTTCTTACTTTATACATACCCCACTTCGTGAAAATCAAACAAACTATGGAAAGCAGTTAATGGAGATCATTTAAATTTGAGAGTTTGCCTTTGTTTTCGTGGGACGAAGAGTATTATTGAATTATCATAGAGAACGTTTACGATATTTCTCACACAATAAATAAATCTGCGCAAAGCGATAAGAAATCATTGAATGAGTCTTTACAGATGCGATAGAGAAGAGTAAATAGCACAATGAATCGAGTTGAACATCTCGATTCATTGTGTCGACAGTATAAAAATGGCTGCCTTGCTTGAAGGCAGCCATTTGCTATTATTTCACGGTATTGATGAACTTAATATAATCTTTACTAATATAGGCTGGTTCCGTGTGAAGTTTATCTGAAATCACTTGATACCAACCATTTGCACTTGTATCTGTAACAATTACCGGCATATTACTTTTACTAAATGTAAATAATGGGCTTTGACTTGTTGATGCATCTGCACGAACATTCAGACCAGATGTTGTAGTTAGTGCAATTTTATAAGGGTTATTTGCATCTTTAAAGCCTAAGGATTTTTCAGCACGATAGTAGTGTCCAGCGATTTTAGCGCCCCAGAAAGGATCAGAGGCATATTTTACGTTAAAGCCGATAGCCTTTGAGCCAACAACTGCACCATTCGTATAACGTCCGCCTGGTGTAATATAATTTGGCTGTAAAAACTTCTCAACAAGCTCATTAATATTGGCGCTAACACTATCAAACTTCTTGTTCAGTGGATTCGTGTCATAAACATATAATCCAAATAGATTGTTCAAGTTTTGAGCGTGATCACTCATACCATAGGCACTCTCATGCTGTGCAAGAGCTAGGATCAGCATAGCGTTAATGTGAGCGTTAGCTTCTATGTCTTTTAATACAGAGCCTAAGCCAATTAGCTTACTTTTTGTTGTAGCATTCTTATAAATAGAAGCACCAGAGCTTTCTACTTCCGCTAGTTTATTCATAATATATTGATCGATCTCTTCGGCTGTATAGTGGGTTGTAGCACGAGCAGGTAAGAATTGATAGTAATTGTAGCCTTCTCCTTTGGAAGAGCCGTTTGCATTGGTGAAATTAATGCCATCCCAGCTAAAGTATTTTTCACCTTGCTTCATAAAGCTAGGGGCCTTACCGTAGACGTAACTAGATGAATATTTATTTGTTTTATAATCGTATAAAGTGTGTTTTATTTCGCCATTCTCATTTGTGTAATAAGAACGTCCCTTTACTAAAGCAGAGGGAATTAAGCTAACGTCAGCCTGTTTTAAATAGCCTACATGACCAGCTAAGCGCACCTTTACTTGTGTAGCATCGCTGCCTAGGTATTCCATTTCTGTATTACCAGCAACTGCGATTTGATCCTTAATTGTTTCAGAATTCAGTGCAACATAATTATTCGTTACAACGTAACCTGAAGTCATTTTGATAATTTTATTATTTTGCGTAATCACGAACGAGCTATTTGACATCGCTTTTTCAGCAGCCTCAAAGCTAGTGAAAGTTTGCTTGTCTACTAGAGTCCCATTTGAAATTTCTTTCAAAATATAGGCAGTTGTATTCCCTTCATTCCCCGTATTACCATTGTTATTGGAATTGCCATTCTCATTATTGTCGGTATTTTCACTGTTTTCATTACTGCCTGTATCTACCTGATCAGCAAGAAGAATTAAACGAAGGATGAAAGTAGAAGCTTCGCCGATTGTGGCATTATCTCTAGGTAAGAACATGCCATTAGAGCTTCCTTTAATAAGCCCTAATTGTGCACCAATTGCAACATCCTGACGGAAATCTTTGAAAATAGTGGCATTATCCTTGAATGTAATAGAGGAAGTACCTTTTGGTATTTTTAAATAATCAACAGCTCTAATGAGCATAACTGCCATATGCTCTCTTGAAATATTTGCGTCTGGCTTGAATGTGCCATCTGTATAGCCTGTGATAATTCCAACAGTAGCAGCAAGTTTAATTTCTTTTGCATACAAATATGTGTCAGGGACATCTGTAAACGTTATTGCGCTTTTTGTGTCCAAATCTAAAGCTTTTGCTATGTATGTGGCAAATTCACCGCGTGTAACCGTTGCATTTGGACGATAGCTGCCATTTGTATCTTTAAGTAAAGCCTCTTTGGAAATTAAATAACGCAGCCCGCTTTCATGCATATGTCCTGACAGCTCATCAGCATAGGCTGATTGTGGTTGCCAAATAACTAGACCAACAAGCATCATGAGCAACATAAAAATTGATAGTTTTTTCATAGTTTTACCCTCCTAAACTGATATCATTTTAACAAAGTTATACAATCAATATAAGGGTCAAATGTTAGAAATCACTTAAAATATACCAGCTTATTATAGGTAAATAGTATTCTTTCGGAATGTGTAGAGAGAATTAGACAAGAAGCTAAACAGGGGAGTGAACGAAAAATTACATGAGTTTCTTCTATTATATATGTTATTTATGTTAGTACATAAAAATAAAGCCATACTTGTTTACTAAGAAACAATGTATGGCTTTTATGGGAAATGCTAATTAAAGCATTTCTGAAGTTGTTTTAGCTTGCATATGCAGTTGTAGGTAGTCTG
>NZ_DAMDAY010000121.1:0-13547 GCF_032093475.1 Lysinibacillus sp.
CGCCTGTTTATAGCATAGCATGTTGTACAGCCTGTTCATCCTGTTCAGACCAACTCGAGAAAAAACCTGTTTGATGCGGGTAGCGCCCAAGTGAAACGGCCTCTCTCACACTGTTTGAAAAAGCATTTGCATGAAGCTGAGGTAGTACAGCCATCTTTTTCGCCAAAGCACGAGCATTATAGGAAAGGATATTTTTCCCATCTATAGTAATTGTTCCATCAATAGCTGGTAGTATACCACTCATTACCTTTAATAATGTGGATTTCCCACTACCATTCGGTCCTAGAATACCTAGAATTTTCCCCTTCTCAACAGTGAAGCTTATATCCTTGACGATTGCTACGTCTTCATAGCCACCTGATAGATGTTCGACCACAATCATGCCCGTACCCCCTTGCTTCTTCGTTGCTTATAAAATATGTAGGAGAAAACAGGTGCTCCGATAAATGCTGTAATCACACCAATTGGTAGCTCTCTGGGCAAGATAATTGTTCGTGCTACTAAATCGCAAATAATCAGTAATGTGGCGCCATTTAAAAATGATAATGGCAATAAATGGCGATGATCAGAACCCCAAATCATTCTTGTCATATGCGGCACAACTAAGCCTACAAAACCAATTGTCCCAGAAACCGCTACAGCCGCTCCCGTTAACATGGACCCACCTGCTAAAATCAAATACTTACTCCGCTTTACATTAACCCCAAGATGTTTCGCTCTCTCTTCACCATATAATAAAACATTTAGCTCTCTTCTTTGTGTCCATAGCATAAGTGAGCCAATCAAAACAAACGGGATAATCATTTGGACATATGGCCATCCACGCATTGATACAGATCCAAGTAACCAACCAACGACTTGGCGTAGCTCTTCACCAGATAAAGCAATCATTAAAGAAATGAGTGAACCTAAAAATGAACTAAAAATAACACCTGTTAATATCAATGTCTCCATTTTTAATGAACGGTCTACCATTCTAGCAAAACTCATCACAACTACCATCGTGATAATAGCGCCAATCATACTAAAAATGGGTAATGCATATAAACCTACAATAGGAATAGATAGGCTAAAAAAGATCGTCATTACAGCACCAACCGAAGCACCAGATGAAACACCTAGTGTATATGGATCTGCTAATGGATTTTTTAGCAAACCTTGAAAGGCAGCTCCTGCAATAGCTAGAGAAGCCCCTACTAGTCCCGCTAACAATACACGTGGCAAGCGGATTTTCCAAAAGATATTGGCGGCTGTTTCATCAACCGCCTGATTCCACAATACTTCAAATGGAATATGCACTGAGCCTATTGCTACGCCACACCAGATGCTAATAAGAAGAAGCGTGCCTGTTACTAAATAGGCTACTGCTATTTTTTTCACTTAAATACCTCTGGATAGATCGCTTTTGCTAATTCTTCAAGACCTTCTCCTAAACGAGGACCTTGACGACTTGTTGTGTTTTCATCTACTTGTACAATTGCTTTATTTTTCACAGCATTAATTGTATCGAAGCCAGCACGCTGTGGTATTTTAGTTAAAATATCTGGTACATAGTGATAAGTCACCACGATGACATCTGGATTTTTAGCGATAATTTGTTCTGCATCAATTTTATACCAATCATCAGCATCTGCCGCTACATTTTCTGCATGGATCATTTCAAGCATCGCGTTCATAAACGTACCATTCCCAGCTGTATAGATATCTGGCTCATCAGATGCTTCTACTAGCACTTTCTTTGGTTCAACATCTTTTACTTTGGCCAGCACTTCTTCTACCTTTGCCTTCATGTTGGCAATAACTTCTTCAGCCTCTGGCAATTTCCCTGTAGCTCGACCAAGCTGCTCAATCGTCGTGTATGTCTCATTAAAATCTTGTGCATTATTGACGACAAATACTTTTACACCCGCTGACTCAAGCTGTTCAATCGCTGCTTCTGAAAGAGACATGCTAGATTCATGTGAAAAAACGATATCTGGGTTGAGGGCAATAATTTTTTCAATATTGTATTCCATACCGCCAACCTTTTCCTTTTCAGCTACCTCTGGTGGATAATCATCGTTGTCTGTAACCCCTACTATTTCATCTTTTAAACCAAGGCTAAATAATATTTCAGTATTACTTGGAATAAGTGAAACAATTTTCTCTGGAGGAGCTTCTAGTGTTATATCCTTGCCAATGGCATCTGTTATGGTCATTGGGAAAGTTGCTTCGTCCACCTGTGATGTCTCTTGCTGTGTTTGCGGTTCATTAGACGACTTGTCGTTTTTCTCCTCTTGGCCACAGGCAGCTAGCAACCCTAGTGTTAAAAATGCTGATAATCCTATCTTCCAAAATTTCTTCATGTGAATCCTCCTTCGTTGATCTGTGCTTTATTTGGGCAGAAATTCTCCTACACAAATAAGACCCCTCATCTACGAATGATGAGGGGTTAACATTGCACCAAAGAACTGATACAAAATCCACCACCCTATCCTCGTAGGCTGTTATGTCTATACTATAAAGGCAGGTCTCCTGGCTTATGCTTATTACGTCTTTTCAAGCCTTCCCGAATATCATCAGTGGCATCTTTTGAAAAAACTCACATTTACAGTGGCGGGACCGCATCGGAATTACACCGTTTTCCCTTTTCACTTTACTTAAGTAAAGAACCTTTATACTATTCAGTTGATTTTATTATACATGAAAACGAAAAAAAGTCGCCCCTATTCAAGACGACTTCTAGCTTCTATACAATATCAGAAAAATATTGTACGGTTTTCATCTGAGCTCCAATTTGTCGCAATGACCATGCCTGTTCTAAATAAACGTCCGCAAGCTTTTCATACTTTCCACCAAATTTTTGCGCCCATTCAACTGCTACGACACTTTCATATAACAGCGCCATTTTCTTTGCAACATCTTTTGCTTCAAATGTTTTCGTGGCATCATCTAAAGCACTAAAAATTTGTAAGATCCCAGCTAGTTTCACCAATTGCTCTCTCACAATTTGCACCAAAGCGCTATCCTTTAATTTTTCTAACCGTTCTTCCATCTCACTGACAAATAGCTCATGTGCCTGATACTTATCCACTAACCGAATAAGCTCTAACGCCAGAATATTAGCCGTGCCCTCCCATACCGTCAACACTTGAGCATCTCTCAGTAAGCGCGGTGTCACAAAGTCCTCAATATAACCATTGCCACCATGTAATTCAATTGCTTCACTAGCATAATGAACCGCTTGCTCTGCCGTTTCCTTTTTCATAATGGCAATATATAAACGATTCATAATAACATCTTGTTGTGTTCCATGCCCATTCGTTACTTTATCGTATAATTGAATAAGATCAAAAACGGTCGCTACTTCTACATGTAGCTTAGCTGCAAATTTCCCTAATGTATCTTGAATCATTGGGTATTGTGTTAAAGGCTTGCCAAATGCATATCGATTTGTCACATAATGCTTCGCCTCTAAGAAACCTCGACGCATAATCCCAATCGATGCTACGGCATTGCAAATTCTTGAGAGATTCAGTGCCTCCAGCATATAATAAATCCCCTTACTTTGTTCACCTACAACATAAGCAAGTGCACCATCAAATTCAACCTCACCAGATGGAACTGCCCGAACACCCAACTTATCTTTTAGTCGTCGAATACGTAGATGATTTGCCGTTCCGTCTTCTTTACGCCAAGGAACAGCAAATAAGGTTAATCCTTTAGAGCCTGCTTGTGCACCTTCTAGACGTGCCAACACCATTGCTACCCCACACATACCGGCATTGGAAGCGAAGTATTTTTCACCATAGAGGCGAAATTCATTGCCTTCCCTTCTCGCTTCCACAACATTCGCCCCTACATCTGAGCCCCCTTGACGTTCAGTTAAAAATGTTGCTCCTTCATATAACTCTGTATCACCTGTTGCACAAACATGTGGTAAGAAACGCTGTTTAACCTCGTCATCAGCATAATGATCTAATAGATAGGCAGTAGCCATTGTTAATGTCACAGGACAATAAAAACCTGGCTCTGCATGGGACAGCAAATAGCCTTGCGCAAAGCTATAGACATAATTTCCTTTGCGCCCTAGCTGCGGAATATCCTTGTGCACGTAGCCAACAATGCCTGTATTATATGTCTCCTCAATTGTTTTTTTGTAGCCATCATTGACCCAAACCTCTGATATCTCTTCACCATAAGCATCATACCTTTGAAGGCGAGGCTCCCCCTGTCGATCTGTATGTTTCGCTCTTGCATCAATATCACCTGCACATAGCTCCCCGAAATCCGCTAGCTCTTGCTTTGCGTAGGATAAAAACTCTTGATCTAACATCATTTCTATCACTTTTTGGAGCGTCTCATCATCTGTAAAAAAATTCGTCGGCCGCGTTTTCTCCTGTTGTAAAACTTTCATACTATCTCACCTCTTGTCCCTTCAAGGATTGTTTTAAAATTTTGCCTGAAGCATTTCGTGGTAGCGCTTTCACTTTTTCAAAAATACGTGGAATTTTATACTTCGCAAGATGGTCCTCTAAATATTCTTTTAAAGCATTTTCATCAATTTCTTGATTAGCAGAATAAACCGCCTTCACCGTTTCTCCCCATTGTGGATGTGGCACACCAATAACTGCCACTTCAAATATGCCCTCATAACCTAATAGGCAATCTTCTATTTCTTTCGGATAAATATTGACACCACCCGAAATAATCACATCTTTTTTCCGATCAACAATCCAAATAAAGCCGTCCTCATCCATTCGAGCTAAGTCCCCTGTTTTCAACCAACCATTTATAAAGGCCGCATTAGTCGCTACCTCATCCTTGTAGTAGCCAAGCATATTCCCCTCACCTAGTAATACAATTTCCCCTACTTCACCAACACTTACATCTTCTCCATTATCATTGACAATTTTTAATTCTGTACCAAGCGGGGCCCGCTGACCAATACTACCTGCCTTTGTTTCATGTTCCTTCCCAAACAATAATGAGCCACTTGGTCCCGCCTCCGTTAAGCCATACACACAAGTTAAATTACTTGTTCGAAATGCTTGTTGAATGAAACGAACCTCTTGTTGGGATAAGGGTGCACCACCATAGACCCACCACTTCATTGAAGACAAATCAGCTGATTTCAATCTTGGCATCTGCGCTGTTAATAGATAAGCAACAGGTGCACCAAAGAAATGCGTTGTTTTTTCCTGTTCAATTGAATCAATAAATAGATCAGGAGTAAAAGTTGGTGTTAACACATTTGTCGAACCTACTAATACGCCTGCCATTAAAAATAAATGCAATGGTGCCGAGTGTGTTAATGGCATCATGAGCAAAATCCGACTCTCAGGCTTAACTTCCATTTCAACCGCTATCATTTGTGCCACTGTTAATATATTACGATAGCTAAATAACACACCCTTTGGTTTACCTGTTGTACCTGAAGTATACAAAATAGTCGAAGCGTCATCTTCATGAAGCTGACAATCTATCAGTTGTGTACTAGCATCTTGTATCATCGTTTCATAATGAAGCCAGCCTGCTTTTTCTGAGCCTGTTTTAATTTTTATTGGGACAATAGCTAGATGCTCGACTGCAGTAAAAATGGCCTCATGAACGACAATGGCTTTCGCTTCGGCATGCTGCGCCACATATTCGACCTCCTGCAATGTAAATTTCGCATTAACTGGAACAACAATAGCTCCGATACGCTGAATGGCAAAATAACTCACAACAAACTCTAAAGTGTTCGGCATAAAGATTAAAATCTTATCACCCTGCTTTACTCCTTGCTCCAGCAAGGCATGACTAAATCGCGTCACTTGCTCATCTAAATCAAGGTAATTCACTCTTCTGCCATGACAAATAACGGCTTCTTTTTTTGGATACTTACGGGCATTACGTGCTAACAAATTGGAACTATTCATCGTGCATCTCTCCCTTTAAAGTCGCTAATTTTTCATTAAACATGCTATGCATTTGTTGTAACTCCTGCTTCATTTGTGTAAGCTCGGCTATTTTGTGATCTATCTCTTGAATTTTTTGTTCTCCGTATTCAACTGTTCGCTCCAATTGCTGAATACCCGAACGATCAAAATCAAACAGTAAAACCATTTCCTTAATTTCTTCTAACGAAAAGCCGTAACGCTTTCCTCTGAATATAAGCTTGAGCTTCGCCAATTCTTTCCTTGAAAAGGTTCGTTGATTGGTAGATGAACGATGGGGACAAAGAAGACCAAGTTCCTCATAATAACGAATAGTACGTGTTGACACATTAAACTGCTTTGCTACCTCCTGAATTGTTATCAAAGCCATCCCCCCCTCTCCTAATTGGCAACAGTATACCATTGACGTTAACGTAAAGTTCAACAAAATTTTCGAAATTTCCAGAAAAATTAAGAGTGAAGCAGATAATCTAGTGTTCTCTTCATTCAGTTGTAGGTTTATCAGGCATTTTCAGTGCTCTATCCACCACTTTTGGAGCTTTATCCATCATTTTCATTGCTCTATCCGTCACTTTTAGAAATCTATCGCTCACTTTTCGCTTTTTATCCATCAAAAAAGCCCCTAACACATTTCATGTTAGGAGCTTAAAAAGGATTACATTTTTTCTGGTGCAGATACGCCGATTAAACGCAGTGCGTTGGCAATTGTTGTGCGTACAGCTGTAATTAATGCTAAACGAGCCTCTGTTAATTCTTTGTTTGAAGCATCTAATACTTTTTCTGCATTATAGAAACTATGGAATGCAGCTGCTGTTTCTTGAATATAGTTTGCGATACGGTGAGGTGTACGGTGTTTCGCTGCTTCAGCAACCACTCTCGGGAAATCGCCGATTTTTTTCAGTAAATCAATTTCTTTTTCTGCTGTTAACAGATTCAAATGTTCTGTTGTGGCAGCAAAACCTTGCTCATTTGCTGAACGTAAAATAGACGAAATACGTGCATGTGCATATTGTGCATAGTACACTGGGTTTTCATTAGATTGTGATACAGCAAGATCAAGATCAAAGTCCATATGAGAATCGCCAGCTGTTTTCACGAAGAAGTAACGAACTGCGTCAAGGCCTACCTCTTCAACAAGCTCACGCATCGTTACTGCGTTCCCTGTACGTTTAGACATCTTGAATTTTTCTCCGTTTTTATAAAGCTGAACCATTTGAATCACTTCAACTTCTAATGTATCGCGATCATAGCCAAGTGCTTGAATCGCTGCTTTCATACGTGGAATATACCCGTGGTGGTCAGCTCCCCAAATATTGATTAACTTATCGAAGCCACGAACAATTTTATCCTCATGGTAAGCAATATCTGGCGTTAAATATGTGAAAGACCCATCATTTTTAATTAACACACGGTCTTTATCATCCCCAAATGTTGTAGAGCGGAACCAAGTGGCACCATCCTCTTCAAACACATGGCCATTTGCTTTTAATTTATCTAAAGCTACTTCAATTTTACCGTTTTCATATAGAGATGTTTCTGAATACCAAACATCAAAGTTCACGCGGAAGTTTGCTAAGTCTGTTTTTAATTTATCTAATTCCAACGCCAAACCGTGCTGGCGGAAGAATGCAAAACGCTCTTCATCTGATTTTGCAAGAATAGCATCCCCATGCTCTTTCACAAGCTTGCCAGCGATATCAATAATATCTTGGCCATGGTAGCCGTCCTCTGGCATTTCAGCATCTAGTCCTAACGCTTGCTTATAGCGTGCTTCTAATGAATAAGCAAGGTTATTAATTTGATTTCCTGCATCATTAATATAGTACTCACGTGAGACATTGTAACCAGCCATATCTAATACATTACACAATGAATCTCCGACAGATGCTCCACGCGCATGTCCTAAATGAAGATCCCCTGTAGGGTTCGCAGAAACGAACTCCACTTGAATTTTTTCACCTGCGCCAGCATTTGAACGACCATAGTCAGCGCCTTGCTCAAGGACCTGTGTAACTACCCCTGTTAGGAAATCTTTACGCACGGTAATATTCATGAAACCAGGACCAGCAATGTCGATTTTTTCGATATCTGTTCCAGCTGTATCAAGGTTTTCTAAAATAGCTTCTGCAATGGCACGTGGTGGCTTTTTAGCAAGCTTCGTTAATTGCATCGCAATGTTAGTTGCATAGTCACCATTTGCTTTATCCTTTGGTGTTTCCAGGTGAATCGTTAATTCTGTGCCAGCCTCCACTAAGCCAGCTTTTTCAACAGCTTGAGCTAGTGCTGCTTTTATAGCCTGTTGTACTTGTTCTACTGCGTTCATCATTGTACCTCCGTAAATGTAATATCTAATGTATAGTTGCCAACGGATTGCCCACCCATTAGTAAATCGTACTGTACATGGAAATCTCCGCCTACTGCCTGCTTCGTAAATGTCATTTTCTTCGTATCTATAACGAGTGGCATGGAACCGAACTCACTCTCATAATGTCCCATTTGTTGTTCAATTATGTTAAGTGGTAACCGCATATTAACCGCTCCAGCACGCATAATGAGTGCCTTCTCTTGACCTAATTTCATCGTTGTGCGGATGGTTTTATCCTCCTGCACCTCTTCATATTTCAAATACAAGCTTCCTGCTTTTTCAAGTAGCTGCCCTTTAAGCCACATTTCATAACTTTCGGACTCTCCATCGCTTGGATGAATTGTAGAAATGAGCTTAATGTTCACTTGCGATCTTACATCGTTCGCCATAACGGACGCTCCCTTTTTAGTCTTTTACTATAACCTTTTTATTATAGGATGAATACGGATGTTTTTTCAAGGTAGAAGTCAACTAGAACACATCTGCTGTGTTTATATGGAAAAATTAAAAATCCTCCCTTTATTAAGAGAGGACTTTATCATTCTATCTATACCTTTTTTTTATAATCAATTGTTGAATCATTAATAATAAAGCACTAACAGTCCAGTATATTGGAATAATCGCAGGGTTGAACAAACTAAAAATAAGGATCATGATTGGATTAACGAACACCATAACCTTCATATTTAATGGCTGGCTTTTTTCTAAAGAAATGCAGCTTTGAATTAAATAGATCAAACAAGCAATCATCGAAATGCCAATATCTATCGTACCTAAATTCATCCAAAGGAAATTTTCACTTGCGATAACTGAATCTAGTTTAATCGCATAATACAGTGAAAATAATATAGGTAATTGAATAATGATTGGCAAACAACCTAATAACGAACTTTTTAAAGAACCTGCTGTTAACTCCTGAATTTGATGTTGAACCTTTATTTTTTCAGATTCGTTATTACTATTCTTAAACTTAGCAGTTAGCGCATCTAATTCAGGCTTAATTGACGTCATTAATTCTTTTGAACGCTTTTGGTGTTGAGCCGATCGAATAAATAACGGCATAAGCATTAATCTTACCGCTATCGTAATACCAATAACACTAATCGCATAGCTTCCTGTGAAAGAATGGATGAAATGTATGAGGTAAATGATAGGTTGTGCTAAAAATGTTAACAATGCTATTCCTCCTAGTTTAAACTTTAAATGAAACTAGGAGAGACACTTTCTTCCTCATTATCTTCTGACGTTCTAATACAAAGAACAAACCACGTTAACATAGGTGGAGTCCAAGTATTCGTGATATTATAGTCAACTTCAAACTCTTCGTCCTTCACTTCTTGAATGGTTATTTTATTAACTAAATACAAATGCAAATGAACACTTAGTACAGTTAAAAGTAAAGAAGCTAATAGCCAAAAGTATTCCATTGTACTGACAAAGATGAATAAATCATTGATGAGAAGTGACCAAATCATCATACTCCTCCTTCCCTATTTTTATTACGTTAGCTAGGAATAAACATGATTTCAGGTACGGATACTATCCATTGAAATCATGTCCTTAGATTATTTCTTTTTACTCTATTTTTCTTATACGAAAGTAATTGAAATAAGTTTCAATTTTATTGTCTTAAATATAAAAATGGGGCTAGCCTTAGCTAACCCCAACAAATCGCTATTTTACTTATTTTACCCAGCCTAAAATCATTTCACGTAATAATTTAGAGGCTGTGTTTGCTGTCATTTCTGATGAGTCGTAGATTGGTGCTACTTCTACAAGGTCAAAGCCTACAACATTTACACCACTTGCTGCAATAGCATGGATAGAGGCTAGTAATTCTTTGGATGTAATACCACCACAATCAACCGTCCCAGTACCTGGTGCATGGGCTGGATCTAAAACATCAATATCGATTGTTACATAAACATTGCGTCCAGCTAATGTTGGTAGCACTTCTTTTAATGGTTCAAGCACTTCAAATTTTGAAATGTGCATGCCGTTTTCCTTCGCCCATTCAAATTCTTCTTTCATGCCTGAACGAATGCCAAATGAATAGACATTCTTTGGTCCGATATGTTCTGCAATTTTACGGATTGGTGTTGAGTGAGAAAGTGGCTCTCCTTCATATTCCACACGTAAATCCGTATGTGCATCAAAGTGAATAATCGCAAGGTCATCGTATTTAGCAGAAACAGCCTTCATGACAGGCCAAGACACTAAATGTTCCCCTCCCATACCAACTGGAACTTTGCCATCCGCTAATAATTTTTCAATGAACTTTTCAATTTCATCTAATGAACGCTGTGCATTCCCGAAAGGTAGTGGAATATCACCTGCATCGAAGTACTTAACTTCTTCAAGCTCACGATCTAAATATGGGCTGTACTCTTCAAGACCAATTGATACCTCACGAATACGTTGTGGACCGAAGCGTGATCCTGGACGATAACTTACTGTCCAATCCATTGGCATCCCATAAATAACTGCTTGTGCATCCTCATAAGTAGGGTGACTTTTTATAAAAACATTTCCTGAATAAGCTTCATCAAATCTCATTGCTAGCCCTCCGAATCATTAAAATATGTTTTTGTTCATCGCTATTCTTCAATTTCCTCTATTATGGCTTACAGGATTGTAATGAAACCTGTATCCTTTCATCCTCGTATACATTATTGGAACGTCTAGCAAATTTCGATTAAAATCTACAAGGTGTGACGTTTATGTCGAATGCTTGCGTTTCAAGTAGTACAAAAAAAGTATAGATGTTTTTGAATAAAGTGCAATAGTTTTTAGTTAGAATTTCGATTAAAGATGATTGTTCGAACACATACTAAAGCTAAATTCGAAGTTGTGAGAAAACGAGGTGAAGTCGGATGAAACGAAAAAGCTATCATCGAAAGCAAAAGCGTGTAAAGCGCACCCGTAAAACCCTTACTCTTTTTGTCGCCTTTGCATCTGCAATTGTCGTAGCATTTGTCGCTCTCCGCATCTATGTTCAAGTGGCTGGTGCACCGCCTTTAACCGTACCGAAAGCCTCCATCTTCTTAGATGAAAATGAGAACCAAATTGGGGACCACTTTACAAATCAACGACGTTATTGGGTTGGTCTCGATGAGATGTCACCTTATTTAAAAGAAGCAGTAGTTGCTGTTGAGGATAAAGATTTTTATAAACATGGCGGTTTTGATTATTCACGTATTGCTGGTGCCATTTTAGTGGATATTAAAGCTGGTGGAAAGGTCCAAGGAGCTAGTACAATTACGCAGCAATATGCACGTAACCTTTATCTTTCCCATGAAAAATCTTGGACACGTAAGTTAAATGAAGCCCTTTATGCTTATAGATTAGAAGTTTTTTATGATAAGGACGAAATACTAGAGGGATATTTAAATACTGTCTACTATGGTCACGGCATGTATGGTGTGGAAGCTGCGAGTCGGTTTTACTTCGGGAAATCTGCCAGCGATTTAACCCTTGCAGAAGCAGCCATGTTAACGGGTGTTCCAAAGGGACCAAGTATCTATTCGCCGATTGCCAATTTAGAAAAGGCTACAAATCGCCAACATGTTATTTTAAAGCTTATGGCAGATCAAGGGGCTATTTCACAAGAGGAAAAAACACGTGCTGAAAATGAACAGCTTGTCTTAAAAAATGATAGTTGGGTTGCAACAAAATCTGTCGCTCCTTATTTCCTTGATGTTGCTTGGCAAGAGGCCAGTGAAATTTTAAAAACAAAAAATCTCGATATTAGTGAAGGTGGCTGGACGATTCAAACGACGCTTAACCTGGAGCATCAAAAAGCAGCTGAAGAAGCAGTTGCAAAAAATATGCCTGCGAATGATCTCCAAACAGCATTCGTTAGTATGGAATCGAAAACAGGTGCTGTTACTGCATTAGTTGGAGGCCGTGATTATTCAGTGAGCTCATTTAACCGTGTAACGCAAGCTAAACGTCAACCAGGTTCTACTATAAAGCCGATATTGTATGCGGCCGCACTAGAAAATGGCTACACACCACTTACTTTTTTAGATGTCGGTGAAACGACCTTTACTTATGATAATGGTCGTGGAACGTATGCACCTAAAAACGTCAATGGTCAGTTTGCAGATCATGATATGACAATGGCGCAAGCAATTGCTATTTCAGATAATATATACGCGGTTAAAACATTAGAGGACATCGGCTTCAAGGAATTTCATGATATGGCAAACCGTTTTAGCGTAGGGATTGGTGCGAAAGATAATTTATCAATCGCACTTGGTACAATTGAAACGACGCTATATGAAATGACAAATGCTTATAATATTTTAGCGTCGCAGGGACAGCAAACCATTCCAACAACAATTGTGTCCATTAAAAATGCAAATGGCGATGTTATTTATGAAAACAAAGATGTTACAAGCAAGGCTGAGAAGGCTATTTCAAAAGAAAATGCATTCATTTTAACTGAAATGATGACAGGTATTTTCGACCCTGTGTTCAGTGATTATTCACCTGCTACAGGAATTAGTATCCGTTCACGAATGACACATACTTATGCTGCCAAATCAGGCTCTACTAATAGTGACCAATGGCTAATTGGTTTCACACCAAGCCTAACTGCTGGTGTATGGAATGGCTACGACCAGGGTAAAAACCTTACAACAAAGGAAGACACTTCTGCCACAAAACAGATTTGGATCGACTTTATGGAAACTGTCAACAAAGGAACAAAAAATGAAGATTTTAAAAAACCTAAAGGTGTAGAAGGCGTTGTCATTGATATCGAAACAGGGAAACTAGCGACTGATGCTTGTCCTAAACAGCGTCTTATCTATGTTGAATCAAAAGATGTACCAACTGAAAAATGTACAAACTTCGATATTCTTGACAGTAATACATGGGGAGAGTTTTGGAACATGCTTCCATTCTCACTTTTCAAAGGCGATGAAAAAAATAAGCAATAATTCGGAAACCTTTTTGAGCATTACACGTTCTATGTTATGAAGGCTCTCGACAAAGTAACGAATAGACAAAAAAATAAGAAAAGCTTTCTCTTCCCCGGAAACATGTCCGTGGGAACAGAAAGCTTTTCTTTTTATGGTTCGCGAAGTATGAGCATCATGGGGCATTTGGCTTGGGTTTGGGTTGTTCAAATGCCGCATAGCGCTCATCACATTCGCGATACCAAGTGTCCTAGCTTACTAAAATGTAAGCTCTGCATCAAGTGTACTTTGTCTCAAACCCCCCTTCAACCTAATATCGAAAGCGATTGCAAAATGTCA